>NZ_JBFBDO010000078.1:0-40611 GCF_040683335.1 Kitasatospora sp. NPDC093806 | reverse complement strand
CGGGCACGCCGCGGCCGGCGGCACCACCGGCCGGGTCCGGGCCGCCGTCTGGTCGACGCTCCTGCTGGTGGCCGGTACCGCGCTGGTCGCCGTCGGCGTGCTCGGCGCCGCCGAGCGCGGCGATCGGCGGGACGGCGGACGCGGCCTTGGCGGGGCCGCGGACGGCGAGCAGGGTGAGCAGGACGCCGAACAGCGCGGCCAGGGCGCAGACCAACGGCGAGGGGAGCAGGGAGAGGTGGACCGGGCCGAGGTCGGCGGTGGTGGCGACGGCCTGGCCGGCGGCGCAGACCCCGACACCGAGCAGGACACCGGCGGCGGAGGCGCCCGCGCCGAGCAGCAGGCCCTGGCGGCGGATCAGTCGGCGGACCTGGGCCCGGTCGGCGCCGACGCAGCGCAGCAGCGCGAGCTGGCGGGTCCGCTGGGCGAGGACGACCGTGAAGGTGTTGCCGACGACCATCCGGGCGACCGCGAGGGCGATCAGCACGAAGGAGAGCGCGGCGATCAGCACCACGCCGTAGAGGGTGCCGCTCTGCCGGGTCGCCGCCTCGACCGAGGCCGCGCGGGTGTGCACCTGGGGAGTGGTGGGTGCGTCGGTACCGCTGCCGGTGCCGAGGGCGGTGCGCAGGGCCTCCACGGTGCGGGTGGGGGAGGTGCCGGGGGTGACCCGGAGGTCGAGCTGGGTCGCGACGGCGCCGGCCGCGTACCGGGCGACCGCGCTCTCCGGGACGCCGATGACGGGGTGTCCGGCGAAGCTGGGCGCGCCCCGGCCGTCCAGGGTGCCGGCGAGGCGCGCGGTGGTGGGAGTGCCGTCGGCGAGGGCGAGGCGGACGTCCGTGCCGGGGCGGGCGCCGAGCCGCCGAGCGGTGTCCGCGTCGAGCAGCACCTCGTCGGGCCCGGCGGGCCAGTGCCCGGAGCCGAGCAACTGCCAGCGCAGGGCGGGATCGTCGGCGACGGCGCTGACGACGGTGCCTTCGTCGAGCGGGCGGCCCTCGGCGGTGAGCAGTCCGCCCCGGCCGGTGAGACGCAGGGCGGTACCGGCGACGCCGGGCACCTGCCGGGCCCGGTCGGCGGTGGCCGCGTCGAGGCCGCCGCCGGAGACCGGCCGGGTGACCTGGACGTCGCCGGGGCCGACCTCGGCGGCGGCGCTCTGGCCGAAGGAGTCGACCAAGGCGCCGCTGCCGCTGACCGAGGCGATGAGGAAGGCCACGCCGAGCGCGACGGCGGCGCCGCTGAGGAGCAGTTGCCGGAGCTGGCCCCGGAGTTCGGCGAGGGTGTAGCGGAAGGTCGTCATCGTTCCCGGCTCGTTCGTGCTGCTGGGGAGCAGTGCGCTCCATGATCGACTTCGAGCCTAGGCGGGCGTCCGGGCCGGCCCGTAGGCGGCAGGTCGCGTCCGTGTTCACCCCGGCGACCGAGGGCGGGTCGGCCGGCCTCCTCCCCGGGAGGTACGCCGACCCCGAGGCGCGGGGCCATCACGGCACCGGCCCGCCCGAAGCAGCCGGCCGTCGCCCCGTTCGTGATGGTCGACCAGCACCCCGTGGACGCGCCCCCGGTCGTCTGACGGGGTACCACGCGTGCACAGGAAGTCGGCCGGTCCGACTTCCTGTGCACGGCGTTGGCGGGTGGGCCGGTCAGAAGAGGGAGACGCGGCGGGTGAAGGCGTCGGAGGCGGTGTTGGTGTCGCCGGGGACCAGGGTGCCGTCGTCGGAGGTGAAGAGCACGGTGGTGCCGAGGGCGTCGACGATCGGGCCGGAGGAGGAGCCGGTGGTCTGGGCGCCGTCGGAGGAGACGCTGAGGCGTTCGGTGCGGCCGGTCCACAGGTCGTGGCGGAAGATGTCGTCGACCTGGTTGGTGTCGCCGGGGACGAGGTTCTCGGCGTCCGAGACGAAGTACACCCAGCGGTTGCCGGCCGCCATCACCCCGCCGTAGGAGGAGCCGGTCGTGGCCGTGCCGGGCAGGACGGGCGGCAGTTGGCGGACGGTGCCCTGGCGCAGGTCGCGGACGAAGATCTCGAAGTGCCGCTGCCAGCCGGTGCTGTCGGGCGAGTTGGGGAGCGGCAGGGAGAAGACGGCGTAGCGGCCGTCGGGGCTGAGCGAGCCCGCGGAGGAGCCGAGCAGCTCGCCGCTCTGGTCGATGCTGGCGCCGCTGGTCTTCCCGGTGGCGAGCCGGTGGACGTAGAAGGGGTAGTGGCGCGGCTTGAGGATTTCCGCGCGCGCCCCGGTGGAAGGGGAGTCGATGGCCGCCCGGGCCGGTCGCCCGGGCACGTGGTCGTCGACGGAGTCGCCGGAGTCGCCGGATTCCACGGAGCCGGCCGCGAAGCCGGACGGCCGGCCCTCGGTCGCCGGGAGCAGGTTGGTGGCCTTGGAGGTGAAGCCGACGGTGCTGCCGTCACCGCTGATCACCGGGGCGGTGGACGGCCGGTCGGCGGGTGTGCCGTCGGCGCCGACGGTGATCAGGCGGGTGTCGCCGGTCCGGCGGTCGGTGACGTAGACGTTGGCGAGCGACGGGCTGCCGCCGGGCACCAGGTCGGTCCGGGTGGAGGCGAAGGCGACGTACCGGCCGTCCCAACTGATCGACGGCATGAAGGAGTTGCGGTCGGCCTGGGCGCTGTTCGGGTCGCCGGCGGTGAGCCGTTCGGTGCGGCCGGTGAAGCGGTCGCGGAGGTAGATGTCCTCGGTGCCGTTGGTGTCGCCGGGGACGAGCGCGGCGGTGGAGGTGAAGACGACGTAGCGGCCGTTGGCGCTGATCGAGCCGTCGTAGGAGGCGCCGTCGGCCTGGGCGCCGGTCGAGGTGAGGCTGACCCGTTCGGTGCGGCCGGTGAGCAGGTCGCGGACGAAGACGTCGGTCTTGCCGTTGGTGTCGCCGGGCACCAGGTTGGTCGCGTCGGAGCCGAGGACGGCGTACCGGCCGTCCGCGCTCAGGCCGTTGGCCCAGGACGCGCCGTCGGGCTGGGCGCCGGCCGTGCCGGTGCTGACCCGGGTGGTGGCCGCCCAGGGCGATCCCGGCCGGGCCGGGGCGGCGGTCGCGGTGGTGGCGGCGGCCGTGGTGCCGGCCAGGACGGCGGCGGCCAGCAGGGCGCCGGCCCCGATCGCGCGCCGTCCGGCCCGGGTGAGGGTGCCCTGGCCGGTCGTTCGTGGTGTGGTGCTGCTCAAGAGGTGCCTCCCTGGTGTGCGGCTCGCCCCCCGGCGGCCGCGTCGGGTCGAGCCAACCGTCCTGGCGGAGTGCCCGTCAATGGCCATGGGTGTGCAAAAGGCCAACTCCGCTGTCGGCGGCGTGAAATGACGAATCGTTTGACAGCGGCGAGGCGCCCGTCCTAAGTTGGCTTTGCTTTCAAAGCAAACGATGGGAGTGCCAGCATGAACGGGAACGAACCGGTCATCAAGGAATTCCGGGCGAACAACGGGCAGGTGGGCGGCAGGTTCGAGGGCGTGCCGCTGCTCCTCCTCACCACCCGGGGCCGCCGGACCGGCAAGCCGCACACCACTCCGGCCGTCTACCTGCGGGACGGCGACCGCTACCTCGTCTTCGGCAGCAACGGGGGCGACCCGGAGCACCCGCACTGGTTCCGCAACCTGGTCGCCGCCCCGGCCGTCACCCTGGAACTCGGCACCGCCGAGGGGCGGGTGAAGCCCTTCGCCGCCCGCGCCGTCGTCCTGGAGGGGGAGGAGCGCGACCGGCACTACGAGCGGCAGTGCGCCCTGGACCCGGCCTTCCGGGAGTACCGGCGGAGGGCGGCGGCGCGGGTGATCCCGGTGGTGGCGCTCCAGCTCCTCGATCTCGCCGCGGACGGCGAGCGGAATGTGCTGATCGGACGTCAGCTCCTTATCCACCACGAGGAGTTGCGCGCCGAACTCGCCGAGGTCCGGGCCGCGGTGGACGAGGCCGCGAAGGGCGGCGGCTCCGTGGTCCGGTCGGCGCCGCCCGGGCTCAGCCGGCAACTGCGCCGCCGCTGCCTCGACTTCTGCTACGGGCTCCAGCTGCACCACACCCGCGAGGACGGCGTGTTCACCGCCTTCGAGGCGCGCTTCCCGCACCTCGTCCCGGCCGTCACCCGGCTGCGCGAGGAGCACGCCGTGGTCGAGCGCGCGCTCGCCCGCCTGGCGGATCTGCTGGAGATGGGGCCCGCCGCCGACCCGGGCGGCCCGGCCGCGCTCAAGGCGGAGCTGGACCGGGTGATCGACGGCCTGGAGGAGCACTTCGCCTACGAGGAGGAGCACCTGCTGCCCGCACTCGGCCTGCCCCGACCGGCCTGACCGTCCCGACCGTCCTCGCCACCCCTTCCGGTACGGTGTCAGCAGCCGAGCGGAGGGGTGGAGAGGATGCCGACGGTACCCGGGCCCGGAACCGACGCCGCGACCGACGCTGACGCCAACACCGACGCCGAAACCGACGCCGCGCTGAGCACCGACGAGGCGATCCGCGCGATGCTGCTCCTGATGCCGAGGGTCGCGGCGCGACTCAAGCGCACCCCCGTCCCCGAGCGGCTCCGGTCGGCGAACCTGGCCCCCCGTCACCTCTCCCTGCTCGCCTACCTGCTGTTCGACGGCCCGATGCCGGTCAACCATCTGGCGGCCCGGTTGGAGGTCGCCCCCACCACGGTGAGCCTGATGGTCAGCGACCTCAGCCGGCAGGGCGTGGTCGAACGCAAGGCCGACCCCGCCGACCGCCGCCGCACCATCGTCACCATCACCGAGGAACCCGCCACCCGCGAGGCGATCGAACGCTGGCTGGCCAACGGCGCCGACGCCTGGCGCAACGCCTTCGAACCGCTCGCCCCGCAGGAGCGCGCCCTGTTCGTCCGCACCATCGAGGCGTACGAACAGGGCGTCTCCCGCCGCCTGGACGCCTGAGGCGGAAGCCCCCGCCTACACCGTCCGGTACGCGTCGGTGATGGTCTGGGTGAGGGTGTTGCCCGCGCCGTCCGTCAGCTCGGCCCGCAGTGCGACGCCGCCGGGCGTCCGCGGGTGGCGGACCGTCACCGCGCCGCCCTCGACCGGCAGCGGACGCCAGGACGCCCCGCCGTCGAAGGACACCGAAACCGCCGGAGGCAAGGTCCGCCCAGTCGCGGCCGCAGCCGCGCCCAGCACGGCGACCGGCACCGTCAGCGACGCGCCCGCCGCCGCCGTGCCCGCCGGGGACAGCTCCGGCGCGAACCGCACCACGCTGACCGGCAGCCGGACCGGCCCGTCGCCGAACCGGGACCGGAACGTCCACGTCACGCTCACCCCGGTGGTGCGGCCGGGGGCGCCGCGCCGTTCGACCGTGCTGGTCAGCCGGTACGCCGCGGGGCCCGGCGGGACGGCGAACTCGGCCTGCCCGGGGCTCCCGGTCGCCGTGCCGAGCGGGGCGCCGTTGCGGTGCAGCGTGGTGGTGGCGGTGTCGAACGGCGCCGCCGACGGGCGGTGGCCGTCACCATCGGCGAGCAGCGGCACGTCCACCGTCAGCCGGCCGCCGTCCCGGGTGACGCCCGCCCGCGCGTCGAGGTGCGGGCCGAAGACGGGGCCGTCGAAGGTGTGCGTGACGGTGGTCCCGGCGCGGACGGACAGGCCGTAGACGCCGTAGTGGTTGGACCGCCCCTCCGGATCGCGCGGGCCGCCGTACCCGAGGTCCCAGGCGCCGCGTTCCGGGGTGAGCAGAAAGGTGGCGGTGTCGGGCGCGGTCAGCCGGTGGACCAGGCCGAGCGAGAGCCCGGTGCTCGGCGACAGCTCGATCGTGCCCGGTCCCTCGGGGCCGGGCCCGGCCGCGGCCCGGACCCGCACGGTCGCCAGCTCGCGCACGGTCGGGTGTCGGGTGAGCCCGGTGAGGGCGCGGCGGCCGGTGACGACGTAGCCGAGCCCGTAGTTCACCGCCCCGGCCGACCAGTACCCGTCGAACCACTGCTTCACCGAGCCGGCCTCGGCGTCGGGCCCCAGGTGGCCGATCCGCAGACCGGGGCGGTTGGACAGCAGGCTGACCTCCCGGGTGGTGCCGTCGTGGGTGGCCTGGACGACCGTCACGCCGTGCCGGTACTCCGCGGCGTCGCCCGGCGGCCGGACGTCGACGAGCCGGGCGGCGCGGGCGTCGACCGTGACGGTGGTGTCCCGGGTGAGGTCCAGCCGGGGCTGCACCAGCCAGTCCGAGCTCCGGGCGCCGATCACCGTGCTGTCCAGCAGGTAGCGGCCCGGGGGCAGCCGCACGGTGACGGTGCCCGACGCGTCGTGCGGTTTGACGACCTGCTCGGCGCCGGGGCCGGAGATCCCGGTGAGCCTGGTGTCGTAGGAGCCGGTCGGACGGCCGTCCCGGTCGAGGTGGACGAGGGTGAGCGCGTACGTCCCCGGCTCGGCGCCTGCCGCGCCTGCCGCGTCCGGGGCCTCGACGGCGCGGGCCTCGGCCGCGCGGGCCTCGACGGTGGTCAGCGCGCCGGCCGTCAGGGCGGCGCCGACGGTCAGCGCCCGCAGGGCACCGCGACGGGACAGCGCACCGCGACGGGATACGGATGAAGTCTGCATGCCTTGACCTGGCCGAACGGGCGCCCGCGTTCCCGTGATCCGGCTCACACCCGCTTCGCCGACGCCCGCCGACCCGGTCCGCCCACCGCCCGGAGCGGGTGATATACACCCCCTATGCCCCGTTTGCGCCCCCCGTCCCCGACTCCGCGCGGGAGGTACGCACCGGGCTCGACGGCCCGCCTGGCCCGGGCGCTCTCCCCGCGCGGGGCCCTCGCCCTGCACAGCGTGGACGGCGCGCTGTCCTTCGCCCTGCGCGCGGCCCTCGCGATGGCGCTGCCCGCGCTGCCGCTGGCCCTGGCCGGACGGGCCGACCTGGCCGTCTACACGATGCTGGGCTCCTTCACCACCACCTTCGGCCGCAACCTGCCCTACCCGCGGCGCGCCCGGGCGCTCGCGCTGGTCGCGCTCGCCATGACGGCCTGCGTGGGCGGCGGCGCGGTCCTCGGCGCCTGGGCCCGGCCGCAGGACGGGGGAGCGGGCGCCGCCGTGGTGATCGCGGCCACCGCGCTGGTGGCCGGGACCGCCAAGTTCGCCTGCGACGCGGCCCGGCTGAGCGGGCTCGGCGCGGTGCTGCTGCTGTTCTCCTTCGCCGTGGCGGCCTACGGTTCGCCGGACGCCGCCGACGTCCTGCCCCGGGCCGGACTGGCGGCGGCCGGCGCGGCGGTGGCGTGGGTGCTGGCGGTGGCGGGGCGGCTGGTGCACCCGGACCGTCCGCAGCGGCTCGCCGTGGCGGCGGCCCTGCGCGAACTCGCCGCCCTGACGGAGGCCGCCGGCCCGGCTGCCGGCGAGACCACTGGTACGCCCGCCACCGCGGCCCGCCCCGCCCGGCACCGGGCCACCGCCGCCGTCCTCCAGGCCTACCGCACGCTCGGCCTGCTGCCGCCGACCGCCGCCGCGCCGCGGCCCGACGGGGGCGGCACCTGCGTCGTCCTGGCCGACCTCTCCTGGACGCTGCTGATCCGCTCCGCCGCCCGCCGCCCGTCCGGGGAACCGCTCGTCCTGGCCCGGCAGCTGCGCGTCCAGGTCCGTCTGCTGGTCAGCCGCCGCCACCGGGTCCCACCGCTGCTGCCCGAACTGTCCCGCCTCGCCCCGGCGCGCCCGCCCGCCGACGAGCTGCCCACCGACGAGCCGCCTTCAGCCGGGCCGCCCGCCGACGAGCTGCGCGCCGCCGAACTCCTCACCGGCCACCGCCCCGGCCGGGCCTCGTCCGTGCTGCTCGTCCCCGCCCTGCGGATGGCGCTCGGCACCGGGGTGGCCGGCGGGGCGGCCCTGCTGCTGGGCCTCGGCCACGGCTACTGGGCGGCGATCACCGCCGCCGCCGTCCTGCACTCGGTCAACGTCCGCACCGCGGCCCAGCGCGCCGTGCAACGCGCCCTCGGCACCGCCGCCGGACTCCTGCTCGCCCTCGCCGTGCTGGCCACCCACCCCGAACCGGGGGTGCTGGTCCTGGTGATCGTGCTGCTGGAGTTCCTGCTGGAGTACGTGGTGGCCCGCAACTACGGCCTCGGCGTCGTCTTCCTCACCCCGCTCGCCCTGCTGCTGTCCGACCTGGCCGCCCCCGCCCCGACCGGCGTCCTGGTCGAGGACCGGGTGCTGGGCAGCGCGCTCGGCATCGCCATCGCCCTGGCCTGCGCCCTGCTCGTGGTGCACGGCCGCCCGGCCGCCCGCGCGGTCCGCGCCCTGGCCGCCTGCACGGCCGCCGCCGAGCACGCCGAGCGCACCCTGACCGAGGGCCGGGCCGACGGGTACCCGGCGGCGCAGACCCGGCTGGCCGCCGCCGTGGTGGAACTGCGCGAGGCCGACGACGCCGCGGCGGGCGAACTGTGGCCGGCCGAGATCGACCCCACCGAGCTCGCCGCCGCCGAACAGCGCGCCTACCTCCTGCTGACCCGCTTCCCGCACTGACCCGCACCCCGGTCGGACGGCCGACGCGGTCCGCTCACCCCGGCCGCCAGTACTCGACGCCGAGGTCCAGGGTGATCCCGTGGTGCGGCCCGCCGGCCGTGCAGGCGCCGTGGTTGCCCTGATCACGGGTGTAGACCAGCAGCCGACAGCTCGCGCAGACCTCCCAGCCCTCCATGACGTGGTCGAACGGCCTCCAGGACAGCGGCAGGACGTACTCCTCGCCGGCCTCGTGCCGCGGTTCGACCAGGCTGGCACCGGCGATCCCGATACCGCTGGGGACGGCCGGCCCCCAGCAGCGGTCCGGGCTGTCGCCCACCGGGAAGAACAGACCCTGGCACCGCGTGCACCGGTGGAAGCCGCGCTGGGTGACGCCCGCGAACGGCCCGGACGTGTCGGCCGGGAAGAGCGTGAGCTGGCAGTACGACCAGCCCGGCCTGGGCACGTGGTGGAGGTCGGCGGCGGAGGTCCCCGGGCAGAGGCCGCTCGGCTTCGGCTGGAAGTCCGAGGACAGGATCGGCTCCGTCGGCCACCAACTGAAGAACAGGGAAAGGCAGTTGCGGCACCCGGCCCAGCCCCGTTGCACCTGATCCTGCATGGCCGACTCCTTTTGCAGCCCCAGGATCCAGTGTGCGCGTGTCGCCGGTCCGGCGCCCACCCCCGTGGGACGCCGTCCCGTCCGGCACGCAGCTCGTCCGTCCGCCCGTCCGCCCTCCGCTCAGTGCAGGGCCGACGCGGCCGGGAACGGCGCGCCGTGACCCGGCACGATGACGTCCGCGGCGGCCTCGACCCGCAGCCGGGAGGCGAGCAGCTGGTCGTGGTCGGGCGCCACCGGGTCGAGCACCGGGCCGTTCGGCCGCCACCACAGGTCGCCGACGAACGCGACCACGCCGTCCGGCGTCCCGGCGAGCAGGGTGATGTCCTCGGCGCTGTGCCCGGGCGTGCGGATCAGCCGCAGCGAGGGGGTGAGCTCCAGGCCCTCGGCGTCCCGGTCGAGCCACTGGTCGTCGAGGTACTCGGCCTTGTGGTCGTGCACCCGGGCCCGCTGGAACAGGCCGACGTTCATGGTGTTGTCCGGGTGGTGGTGGCTGAGCACGACATCGGTGACGTCGTCGGCGGAGAGCCCCAGCTCGGCGAGCGGGCCGAGGATCCGGTCGCGGCCGGCCACCATGCCCGGGTCGACGACGATCCGCCGGTCGCCGTCGACGACGAGCGAGACGGTGGCGGCCACGCCGGGGCCGGTGGACAGGGTGTAGCCGACGGTCAGGACGTGGTACCCGGCGGTGCGGCCGGCCGGCGCGTCGGTGCGGATCAGGGCGTCGTTGCTGTTCAGGGGCGCGGTCGGGGCGGCGATGCTGCTCGCGGTGGTGTTCATGGGGACGATCCTGCCCGGCCCCCGGAGACCCGACGAGTGGCAGATCTGCCACCGATCGCAGGATCTGTGCCAGACTCCCGGGATGCCGAAGTTCAGCACCGTCGCCGCCTACGCCCCGCCCGGCGTGGGCCTGCTCGCGGTCGGGGTGGTCGCCGAGGTGTTCGCCGAACGCGGCGGCGGCCTGCCCCGGTTCGAGTTCACGCTCTGCAGCGACCGTCCGGGGCCGGTCGCCACCGACGTCGGCGTCCCGGTCGCCGTCGAACACGGCCCGGACCGGCTGGCCGAGGCCGACCTGGTGCTCGTCCTGCCCTGGGCGGGCTTCCGCGACCCCGTGCCCGAGCCGGTGCTCGACGCCCTGACGGCCGCCCACGCGCGCGGCGCCACCCTCGGGGCGCACTGCGTCGGCACCTTCGCCCTGGCCAGGACCGGTCTGCTGGCCGGACGCCGGGTGACCACCCACTGGCGGTTCGCCGAACTGCTGGCCGGCCGCCACCCGGACGTCACGGTCGAGGCGGAGTCGCTCTACGTCGACGAGGGCGGCATCGTCACCGGGGCCGGCGCGGCGGCCGGCTTCGACCTCTGCCTGCACCTGCTGCGCCGCGAGTTCGGCGCGGCGGTGGCCAACGCGATCGCCCGCGACCTGGTGCTGCCGCCGCACCGGGACGGCGGACAGGCCCAGTACCTGGCGGCCCCGGTCGCCGAGGACTGCCAGGACGAGCGGCTCGGCGAGGTGCTGGCCTGGGCGCGCGAGCACCTCGACCGGCCGCTGCCGGTGACGGAACTGGCCGAGCGCGCGCTGATGAGCCGCCGCTCGTTCGCCCGCCGCTTCACCGCGGCGACTGGCACCACCCCGCACGCCTGGCTGCTGAACCAGCGCCTGGGCCGCGCCGAGGAACTGCTGGAGACCACCGACCTGCCGGTGGAGGAGGTCGCCCGCCTGGTCGGCTACGGCAGCGCGGCCGTGCTGCGCGAGCACTTCGTCCGCCGCCGCGGCGTCCCCCCGACCGCCTACCGCCGCGCCTTCACCCGCACCCCCGGGCCCCGCTGACCCGCTGCTGACCGCGTGCTGACCAGCCTCTGACCTGCGGCTGAGCCGCCACTGAGCCGTGCCGCGGTTCCGGCCATTGTCGGTGCGATTCCTGTCAGGAGCCCGTGCCCCAGGGTGACGGACGCCCTGCGAGGGAGGAAGCTCGGCGTCCCGTACCGAAGTCGACCAGGGGGTAGACATCATGAACGCACGGAAGACGGCCGCACTCCTGACCGGAGCGCTCGTCCTGCTCGCCGCACCGCTCACCGCCGGCCCCGCCGCCGCGACCACGACGACCGCCACCGGCATGCTGGCCCACACCTTCAACGGCAAGTGCGTGGAGGTGGAGGACTCCCAGCTCACCAACGGCGCCACCGTCCAGCAGTGGGACTGTGTCGGCCAGCCCGGCTCCGGCTGGTACCTGGAGGACCACGGCGCCTACGACTACATCCGCAACTCCAACAGCGGGAAGTGTCTGGAGGTGGAGGACTCCCAGACCTTCAACGGCGCCCGGATCCAGCAGTGGGACTGCGTCGGCCAGCCCGGCGCCAAGTGGTACGCGCGCAGCCTGGGCAACGGCGTCTTCAACCTGGTGAACGCCAACAGCCTCAAGTGCCTGGAGGTGGAGGACTCCCAGTACGCCAACGGTGCCCGCATCCAGCAGTGGGACTGCGTCGGCCAGCCCGGCGCCCGCCTGTCCCTCTCGCCGGCCTAGCCCACCGGTCGGCTACTCCGGCTGCCAGAGCTCGATCCGGTTGCCCTCGGGATCGGTGACCCACCCGAACCGGCCGACACCCGCCATGTCCTGCACCTCTCCGGCGACGTCCGCGCCCTTGGCGCGCAACTGCGCGAGCATCGCGTCCAGGTCGCGGACCCGGAAGTTCAGCATGACCTGCTGGGTGCGGGACCCGAAGTAGTCGGTGTCCGACTCGAACGGCGCGAACACCGTCGGCCCGCCCTCCTGCCGCCACAACCCGTGCCCGTCCGCGTCCAGACCGAGGCAGTCGCGGTACCAGGCGTTCAGCGCGGCCGGGTCGGCGGCGCGCAGGAAGTATCCACCGATTCCGAGTACGCGTTCCATACCGCCATCCTGCCAGCAGGCGGCCCGCTCAGCCCGGGTTCGTCGCCTCGGGCGGGAAATTCACCGCCCACCCCTCCCCGGCGTGGACCGCCGTCCGCTCGGCCGCGGCGGTCCACCAAGCCCCGTCGGCGGTGGCGGCGGCGCGCTCGGCGCTCCGCAAGGCGGTCACCGCGTGGCGGACGTCGGCCGCGAGCCGGGCGGCGTAGGCGGTGGCGCCGCCGACGGAGTTCCTGTGGGCCTCCAGCTCACTGCGGGCATCGGCCATGGCCGTGCCCACCTCTTTGAAGGCCTGCTGCTCATGTCCCGCCCAGGGGTCCATGGCCTCGACCGCCATGAGCCAGGAGACCGGGTCGGAGGTGGGCTGCTCGTCCTGCTGCAGCGCGTCGGCGAGGAGCGGGGTCAGCTGATCGACCTCGGACGCGGTCCCGGCGAGCGAGAGGCGGGAGGCCAGGCCCAGGCTCTCCGCGAGGGAGGAGAGGAGTCCGACAAGGACGGGCTGGGCGGACGGTTGCGACGTCGGCCGCAGCTTGAGCAGCTCGTCGACCCGGGTGGTGATCGGCCCCGACCACGCGACCGAGTCCTTCTTGTCGAGCGACACGGCGTGCCAGGGCCGCTCGACCAGGACCGGCAGGCTCTGCGGAGTGTCCGGAGACTCGCCCCAGAAGGTGGTCAGGACGGTGTCGGTCCGGGCGTAGATCGCGTATGGCAGCAGCGTGTCACGGGCGGCGGAACCGGTCTGGGAGGTCAGGTCCAGGTTGTCGTTGAGGAGCTGCACCCCGCGCGTGACCGCCGGAAGGCCGCAGGCGATCGCGGCCTCCAGCCGTTCGGCGATCTCCTCTTTGTGGTCGCCGCGACTCCGGAGCAGTGCGCTGGCCAGGATCACCTGGGCGTCGGCGGACCAGTCGTAGGCGGCGGCGAGCTGCTGCGCCCAGGTGGTGAGCCGGCTGTCGCCGCTGTCGAGCAGGTAGTAGCCGAGCGCGAGGTCGAGCAGGACGGGACGGGACGACGGTTCGATCGACTTCCCGTTGCCGAGGGTCACGGCCGCCACGGCTCCGGCTCCCTGCAGGTCGCCCCGGCACAGGCAGTCGAGCAGTGTCGCGGCGAGCCCCGGCTCGGGTTCGAGACGGTCCCCGGTGATCCAGAGCGGGGTGGCATCGGGGAGTACGACGAAACTGGCCGGTCCTCCCGACGGGCTGACCTGGGCCAGGTTGGTGGCGTTGCCGGGGCTCCCGGTCAGGAGGGTGCCGGCGGCCTGCTGCTGCGCGGTGACCTCGAGACTCCGCACGAATTGGCCCACCTCGACTTCCCAGGTCCAGCCGGCCGCCCAGGGAGGGCCGGGGAACCGCGGCCCGGCCGGTTCGGCCGCCGACTGCATTCCGGGGAGCACGGCGAGGGGCAGTGGCATCCAGGAGCCCAGACCGTCCGTTTCGGCGTAGCCGGTGAGCTGTTCCCCAGTGGTCAGCCTGCCACGGACGCTGTAGCCGATCTCGGCGGGCAGTTCCACCTGGACGGGCACCCCGCTCATCACGACGGCGTCGGCCCGCACCTCGGTGCCGTCGGCGGTGATCTCGGCCGTGCCGATCACGGTGCCGGGCGGGATTCCGGGCAGTTCGAGCAGCAGCTCCGCTCCGGGTGTCCGGGTACTCATATGCTCAGTCCACCCGCCCTTCGGTCTCGGGGGTACGGTCCTTGAAGATGATGGGGGCCGTGGCGTTGGCCGGCTTGATCGAGACGGCTCGCAGTTTGACCGGGTCGTGGACGCCGTCGTTCCAGTTCACCGTGATGTTGTACGAGGATGCCTCCGTTTCGGCTTCCCAAACCCCGGGCCCGGGCTGCTGGTGCCTGGCATCGGTCTTGAGGCATTCCAGCTCCCAGTGTGCACTGGAACGGGCCGTATCCGGGTCGCAGACGAGGCGGAACGGCACCATCGGGGCGTCCTGGAAGCGCCGCAGCACCGTGTCGTGACCGTACTCGCCGGGTGTCAGGTGGAGTCGCTTCCCGCCTCTGAGATCAGGCCAGAACCAGTCGAGCACCTCGCGCATCTTCAGCTCGAGGTAGCGGCTCCGGACGTCCCAGAAGCCGTTCTCCTCGATGGCGCCGAGCCCGTCGAGCGTCTTCACGAAGGCATCCGCGAACGGGGTGACCTTGCCCGGCCGAACGATGTTCGCGTAGCCGTTCGGGGTCGGTTTGAGGACGAGGTTGTTCGGCATCCTCTCCTCGTCCTGCATCCGGAGCTCGGCCTCCTCCCGGTTGTCGACGATCAGGTCGGGCGGCTGGATCCTCAGGGCGGCGAGTCCGTCCGGCTCGTTCGAGCAGATGTCGAGCAGGAAGCACTGGGTCAGCGCGTCGCAGGTCTGCATGGACAGGCGGGTCCGATTGAAGTCGATCATGCGGTACGGCCATTGGTCGACCTTCTCCGCGAAGTCCTCGACCAGCAGGTAGTGCTGCATGCCGCCCCAGCCGTGTCCGCAGAAGTACAGCAGGGCGATGTTGTCGGGGTTCCTGTTGCACCGGTCCACCCAGGCCCGCCAGGCGCCCTTCACGTTGTCGTAGACGGCAGGCTCCGATGCCGGCCGCGGCAGATCGTCGGGCCAGGGGGTGGCGGGGTCGACCGACAGGAGGACGTCCACCGAGCCGAGCTTGACAGGGCTTGTCGACCAGTCCGCCTTGATCAGCCGGTGGGCCACGTAGGCCGCGGAGATCGGTGCACAGGTCAGCGGCGTTTTGAGGTCGGTGAGGAGTTTTCGCTTCAACGCGCCCAGGGGCGCCGTCCTGCCGCAGTTCCGGTACACCCCGACGCCGATCACCAGGGCGTGGATGGAGGGATCCGAGGCGCCTTCGATCCGGTGCACGGTCATGCCGTCGCCTCCCGTACGTGCTTCGCCAGCCGGGCGTGGAAGTTGGGCTGCTTGAAGTAGGCGGAGTGTGCCCAGAGCGCGCCGGACTCGTACCGGAGGTCCTTGACCCCGTCGAAGACCGGTTCCGCCGAGTAGCAGAGGATGTCGCTGCGGTCGACCACGTTGATCCAGGACCGGACGTTCGCCAGCGCGGGGACCAGTCCGTGTCCGGGCCTGGGCAGGTCCTCGGGGACGCCGTGGAAGGCGGAGAACTCGGCGAACAGGCCGGGCTGCGAGCCGATCGTCACGAGGACGTCGATCTCCAGCTCCGGATGGAAGTGGCTGGCGATGTCGTAGACGATGTTGCCGCCCATGCTGTGGGCCACGACGACCAGCGGTTCCCCGGCCGGGCCGGCGTCGGCAGCCTTCCGGAGGTCGTCGAGCACGATGCGGACGATCTCGCCGGGGTGATCCGGCGTGCCGCGGAGGGTGAGGTACTTGAAGACGTCGCCCAGGTAGTCGTAGACGGGAGTACCGGTGAGGCGGCGCAGGCCGCCGGCCGTGAGCCGAGTCGGGGGCGCGACCAAGGCGGTCTTCAGGGTCGCGGCGGCCTGGAGGAGCCGCCCACGGGCTTTTTCGCGGAGGCTGTGGTCGGCGCCCAGGGTGTCCATCTCGGGGCCGGTGTCGGGGCCGGTCTCCACGAGGGCCGTGATCAGGTCGAGGTCGTCGCCTATCCCGGCCCAGAACGGGTCGTTCGGGTCGTAGCGCCGGTACTTCTCGCTGTAGTCGGCCAACGGGACGGCCAGGGCGGCGAGTTCATCCAGCTCGGCGTCGTCGCAGGCCTCCGGGTCGAGCGCGCTGTACAGCAGGTCGACGGCGTCCGCGACGCTGGTCCGGGCGGTGTCGAGGATGACGTTCTTGGTGCGGCCGTCCGGGGGCGGCTCGGCTGCGGCCAGTTCCTGGAGCAGGGATTCGTCCTCGGCAGTCCCCAAGGAGTCCGCGGCATCGGGGTAGCACACCCGCCCCCATCTGGGAACTGCGCCCGCCTGACCCCACCAGGGGAAGAGCAGCACACCGTGCTCGGGGTCGGCGCCGATCGCCGGTAACAGGTTGCGGGCGAAGAGCCGGCGCCGGAGGCGTTCGGCCTCGCGGACCTCGTGCTCGTCGTGGTTGCCCACTCCGTGGACGAAGACGACCGGCATCGGAACCACCGCCCGGGTGTTGCCTGCCCTCCCTTTCGTCCATCGTGCCCCCGCTCGCGCACCGTGACCATGAGGCGGGTGTCCCGAACTCGTGCGGTACTCGGCCGCGCGCGGAGAGTGGAGGCGCTAGTGTCATGTCCGCAACAATTTGCTCCCGGTGTCTGGACCGGCTCGGCGGCCTCATGGATACTTTCGCGTCACGACGTCGCTCAGATCTGCTCGAAATGGGCAGAGTTCAAGCATAGCTGCGCACCACCCTGCACCAAGTTCAGTCAGGCGAAGGACGAAGGCGGTAACTGCGGTGAACGGACGTGTGCTCGGTCTCTCGACGGTGGCTGTGGTCGCCGCCCTCGCGCTCACGGGGTGCGGGGGAAGTGGTGGTGGGGGAGGCGACGCCGGTGGTGCGGTGACGCTCAAGCTGGTGGCCGCGGACTACGGGGAGAAGGAGTCCAACAGCTCGCGGGGCTACTGGAACGGGGTCGCCGCCGCGTTCACCGCGGCCAACCCGGGCATCAAGGTCGACGTCCAGGTGGTGAACTGGAACGACATCGACAAGCAGGTCCGGACGATGATCCAGAGCGGCAACATGCCGGACGTCCTGCAGACCGGCGGCTACGCGGACAAGGTCGCCGACGACCTGCTCTACAAGGCCGAGGACGTGCTCTCGCCCGACACCCGGGCGAATCTCATCGGCACCTTCGCCGACGCCGGCAAGGTCGACGGGGTCCAGTACGGCATCCCGTTCGTCTCCTCCGCCCGCGCCTTCTTCTACAACAAGGCGCTCTTCCAGCAGGCCGGCATCGCCAAGCCGCCCGCCACCTGGGAGGAGGTGCGCAAGGACGCCGAACTGATCAAGGCGAAGGTTCCCGGCGTCACCCCGTACGCGCTGCCGCTCGGTCCGGAGGAGGCGCAGGGCGAGAGCATGATCTGGGAGCTGGGCAACGGCGGCGGGCCGACCGGCAAGGACGGCAAGTACAGCATCGACAGCCAGGCCAACATCGACACCTTCGGCTGGCTGAAGGGCAACCTCGTCGAACCCGGCCTCAGCTACGCCAACCCGGCGAGCACCGACCGCAAGACCGCGTTCGCCGACTTCGCCGCGGGCAAGGCCGCGATGCTCAACGGCCACCCCTCGCTCATCCAGATGGCCAAGGACGGCAAGGTCGACTACGGCGTCGCGCCGATCCCCGGCAAGACCGGCCCGCTGGCCTCCACCCTCGGCGTCGCGGACTGGACGATGGCCTTCAAGAAGAACGGCCACCGCGAGCAGATCCGCAAGTTCCTCGACTTCGCCTACGCGAAGGAGAACACGCTCAAGTTCGACGAGACCTACAACCTGATGCCGGTCACCCAGGACACCCTGCGCGAGATGACCGCCAGCGGGCGGCACCCGGACCTCGAACCGTTCTTCGCCCTCCTGCCGCAGGCCTCCTTCTACCCGCTGGGCGACACCAGTTGGGACGCCGTCTCGGCCGAGCTCAAGAAGAGCATCGGCACCGCCGTGGCCGGCGACCCGGCCAAGGTGCTCGGCGACCTCCAGAAGAAGGCCCGGGACGCCGCGGCGAACAAGTAGGTGCGGAAGTGACCTCCCTGCCTCCCCGTTCCCGCTCCCGCTCCCGTGCCCACGGGATCGCCCGGCGGCTCGGCCCGCTGCCGTGGATCGCCCCGGCCGTGCTGCTGATCCTGGCCGTCGTGGTGTGGCCGGTCTACGAGATGGTCCGCACCTCGTTCCTGCGGATCAGCACCAGCGGCTTCGTCCGCGGCCCGGCCGGGTTCGACAAGTACCGCAAGCTCCTCGACGAGCCCGAGCTGGGCCGCGTGCTGCTCGCGACGGTGCTGTGGACGGTGGCCGTCGTCGGCCTGACGATGCTGCTCTCGCTCGCCCTGGCCCAGCTGTTCGACCAGAGCTTCCCTGGGCGGCGGTTCACCCGCTGGGCGCTGATCGCCCCCTGGGCCGCGTCCGTGCTGATGACCTCGATCGGCTTCCGCTGGATGCTCGACCGGACGGCCGGCGTGCTCAACACCGCGCTGACCGACCTCGGGCTGGTCGACGGGCCCCGGGACTGGCTCGGCGACCCCGGCACCGCCTGGCCCTGGATGGTCGGCGTCGCGGTGTTCGTCTCCCTCCCCTTCACCACCTACACCCTGCTCGCCGGCCTCCAGACCGTGCCCGCCGAGGTCCACGAGGCGGCCCGGGTCGACGGCGCCTCGCCCTGGCAGGCCTACCGCCGGATCACGCTGCCGCTGCTGCGCCCGGCCTTCCTGGTCGGGCTGGTGATCAACCTGATCAACGTCTTCAACTCCTTCCCGGTCATCTGGGGCATGACCCAGGGCGGCCCGGGCAGCGCCACGGCCACCACCACGGTGTTCATGTACCAGCTGAAGAACACCGACATCGGGGAGTCCGCGGCCATGTCGGTGGTCAACTTCGCCCTGGTGGTGCTGATGGTGCTGGTCTTCCTCAAGGTCTCCCGCTGGAACCGGGAGGAGGACTGATGGCCCGTCCGGCCCCGCGGCCCCGCCGACGGACGGTCCGGCCCCGCACCCTGCTGCTGGCGGCGGCCGCCTGGTCGCTGGCGGCGGTGTTCCTCCTGCCGTACCTGGAGATGCTGGTCACCGCCGTCCGCCCGGCCGAGGAACTGCGCGACCCGGGCTACCTGCCGAGCCGCTTCGCCTGGTCCAACCTGATCGACGTCTGGCGCGACTCCACCCTCGGCGCCAACCTGCGGGTCACCCTGCTGGTGGCCGGCGGCTCGACCCTGCTCGCCCTGCTGGTCGCGTTGCCCGCCGCGTACCACACCGCCCGCACGCGCTACCGGGGGCGCCGGCTCTTCCTGCTGCTCGTCCTGGTCACCCAGATGTTCCAGCCGACCTCGCTCCTGGTCGGCCTCTACCGCGAGTTCCACCAACTGTCCATGCTCAACTCGGTCTGGACGCTGATCCTCTGCAACGCCGCCTTCAACCTGGCCTTCGCGATCTGGATCCTCACCGCCTACATCGGGTCCATCCCGGTGGAGCTGGAGGAGGCCGCCATGATCGACGGGCTCGGCCGGTTCGGGGCGCTGCGCCGGGTGGTGCTGCCGCTGGCGATGCCGGGCGTGGTGACGGCGCTGATCTTCACCTTCATCTCCGCCTGGAACGAGTTCGTGATGGGCCTGACCCTGTCGACGAACCCCGGCAGCCAGCCGCTCACCGTCGGCATCAACGGCTTCATCGGCAACTACACCGTGCAGTGGAACTACCTGTTCGCCGGGTCGGTGGTCGCCATCGTGCCGGTCGTGGTGCTGTTCGCGCTGATCGAACGCCGGGTGGTCGCCGGGCTGACCGCCGGATCCGTCAAATGACACCCCCGCTCGAACCTCTCGACTCTCCCGACCCTCTCGAAGGAGCCGCATGACCTCCGCCGCGCCGCCCTCCCGCACCTCGGTCGAGATCGCCTCGCAGCCCGACTGCTGGCGCCGGGCCGCCGACGCGCTGCCCCGGTTCGCCGCCGCGCTGCCCCGCCGGGGCGAGCGGGTCGCCGTCGTCGGCTGCGGCACCTCCTGGTTCATGGCCCAGTCCTGCGCCGCGCTCCGGGAGGGTGGCGGGCACGGGCCGACGGACGCCTTCGCCGCCTCGGAGTTCCCCCCGGGGCGGTCCTACGACCGGATCCTGGCGGTCTCCCGCTCCGGCACCACCACCGAGGTGCTCGACCTGCTCGGCCGGGCCCGGGCGGCGGGGGTGCCCACCTGCGCGCTCACCGCCGACCCGGCCACCCCGGTGATGACCGCGGCCGACGAGGTCGCGGTGCTGGACTTCGCCGACGAGCGGTCGGTGGTGCAGACCCGGTTCGCGACCACCGTGCTCGCGCTGTTCCGCGCCCACCTGGAGGCCGAGGGGGCGCTGCCGGACGGCGTGCGCCCGCTGGCCGGGGCGATCCGGGACGCCGGGCGGGCCGTCGCGGCGCCGCTCTCCGCCGAGGTCCGGGGTGCCGAGCAGTTCACCTTCCTGGGGCGCGGCTGGACGTACGGGCTGGCGCTGGAGGCCGGGCTGAAGATGCGGGAGGCGGCCGGGGCGTGGACCGAGGCGTACCCGGCGATGGAGTACCGGCACGGGCCGATCAGCATCACCGGGCCGGGCCGGGTGGCCTGGATGTTCGGCGAGCTGCCGGCCGGGCTGGCCGGCGACGTGGCCCGGGCGGGGGGCCTGCTGGTGGCCGGGTCGCAGGACGCCGCGGCCGACCTGGACCCGCTGGCCGACCTGGTGCGGGTGCAGCGGCTGGCCGTCGCGGTCGCCGACGCGCGCGGCTGCGACCCGGACCGGCCGCGCCACCTCACCCGCTCCGTGATCCTGCCGGAGCACCCGGACGGCCCCGACCACATGGCCCGGGCCCCGGAGGGCGCCGCATGAGCCGGCCGCGCATGAGCGGGCCGCGCACCCGATCCCGTGGAGGACGTCCATGCCGCTGACCCCGACCGACGCGATCGTCCGCGCCGCCGCCGAACGGGGCGGCGGCGTCGGGGCGTTCAACGTGGTGCAGATCGAGCACGCCCAGGCCATCGTGGCCGGCGCCCGGGACGTCGGACTGCCGGTGATCCTCCAGCTCAGCGAGAACACCGTCCGCTACCACGGCGCGCTCGAACCGATCGCGCTCGCCGTGCTCGCGGTGGCCCGGGCGGCGAGCGTCCCGGTGGCCGTCCACCTCGACCACGCGGAGTCCGCCGAGCTGGTCCGGGAGGCGGTGGCGCTCGGCTTCGGCTCGGTGATGTTCGACGCCGCCGCGCTGCCGTACGGGGAGAACGTGGCCGCCACCCGCGAGGTGGCGGCGTACTGCCGGCTGCGCGGCGTGCACGTCGAGGCCGAGCTGGGCGAGGTCGGGGGCAAGGACGGCGCCCACGCGCCCGGCGTGCGCACGGACCCGGACCAGGCGCGGGAGTTCGTGGCCGCGACCGGGGTGGACGCGCTGGCGGTGGCCGTCGGCAGCTCGCACGCGATGCTCAGCCGGGACGCCGTCCTGGACCTCGGGCTGATCGCCCGGCTGCGCGCGGCCGCCACCGTCCCGCTGGTGCTGCACGGCTCCTCGGGGGTGGGGGACGCGGGCCTGGCCGAGGCGGTCCGGGCGGGCATGACGAAGGTCAACATCGCCACCCGGCTGAACGAGGCGTTCACCCTGACGGTGCGCGGGCAGCTCGCCGCGCGCCCGGAGGTGGTGGACCCGCGCCGCTACCTGGGCCCGGCCCGGGAGGCCGTCGCCGCGGAGGTCGCCCACCTGCTCCGGCTGTTGCACGGCGCGCCGACGCATTGACATGTGCAGCTCATAGCTGTGACTGTTGCTCCGAACCCGCAGTTTCACGCAAGTTCAAGCAGAATCGCGCACATCTGAGCGTCCAACGAGGAGAACGCACCCATGCGCCTGCTCCGGCACCACCTCCGCCGGGCCGCCCTCGCCGCGGCCGTGACCACCCTCGCGGCCCTGGCCGGGCCGGCCCTCCCGGCCCGGGCCGCGACCCCCCGCTCCGCCCACCTCGACCTCGGCCACCAGGACGCGACCTGGCAGAGCCCCCGCTACGCCAAGGGCACCGGCGGCGGCCCCACCACCTGCCCGTCCGCCGCGCAGGACCCGGACGGCGCGGTCTGCGACCGCTTCGACCTCACCGTCGACGTCCCCGCCGGGTACTGGGACGACAACCCGGAGGGCGGCGTCCCGCTCTCCATCCGCTGGGAGAACCCCACCGACGACTTCGACCTCTACGTCTACGACGCCGCCGGCAAGGAGGTCGCCCAGAGCGCGGGCACCGCCGACCCCGAGTCGACCGTGATCCCGAAGGCCTCCGGCACCTACCACGTCGTGGTCGTCCCCTACGACGTGCACGACAACTCCTTCACCGGCCGGGCCTACCTGCCGCAGACCGCCGACGCCGGCGACCTCACCTCCTTCACCGGCGGCGAGGGCAGCTACGACATCGCCGCCGGCACCCTGAAGGCCAAGGTCGACTTCCTCGCCGACGACCAGCTGCGCCTGCGCGCCGCCCCGGACGGCGTCCTCACCGACCCGGCCGGCAGCGTCATCGTCCGCAAGCAGCCCGAACTCCGGCGCGACACCCGCTCGTTCGACGCGGGGGAGTACTACGGCATCCGTTCCGGGACCGGGACCGACGGCCTGGTGCTGCGGATCTACAAGCACCCGCTGCGCTTCGGCCTCTACAAGGGCGACGACCGCACCGCCCTCTGGCAGGAGGACGCCCCGCTGCGCTGGAGCACCAGCGGGCTGCGGCAGAGCCTGGTCCGCGGCGCGAACGAGCAGTTCTTCGGCGGCGGCGAGCAGAACGGCTCCTTCTCCCACCGCGACAAGACCGTCCACGTCGCCAACAGCACCGACTGGAACGAGGGCGGTTACAACAACTCGCAGCCGTTCTACGTCTCCACCGCCGGTTACGGGGTCTTCCGCAACACCTTCGCCCCCGGGATCTACGACTTCGGCGCGCCGGTCCGCACCGGCCAGCAGGAACGGCGGCTGGACGCCTACTACTTCACTGGCGACGTGAAGTCCGTCATCGGCCGCTACACCGCGCTGGTCGGCAAGCCCTTCCTGCCGCCGGTCTACGGCCTGGAGCCCGGCGACTCCGACTGCTACCTGCACAACGCCAACCGCGGCGAACGGCACACCCTGGACGCGGTGAAGATCGCCGACGGCTACGTGCAGAACCAGATGCCGCTCGGCTGGATGCTGGTCAACGACGGTTACGGCTGCGGTTACGAGGAGCTCGCGAAGACCGGCGAGGGCCTGCGCAAGGACCATGCCCAGCTCGGCCTCTGGACGCAGAACGGCCTGCCCAACCAGGCCGAGGAGGTCAAGGCGGGCGTCCGGGTCCGCAAGCTCGACGTCGCCTGGGTCGGCAACGGCTACGACTTCGCGCTCAACGCCTGCGACCAGGCCAAGGCCGGCATCGAGGACAACAGCGACGCCCGCGGCTTCGTCTGGCTGCCGGTCTCCTGGGCCGGCGCCCAGCGCTGCGGCGTGCTCTGGAGCGGCGACCAGTCGCTCTCCTGGGACTACATCCGCTGGCAGATCCCGACCTACGCCGGGGCCACCATGTCCGGCATCGCCTACAACACCGGCGACGTGGGCTCCATCTTCCGCCGCGACCCCAAGATGTACACCCGCGACCTCCAGTGGAAGGCCTTCCTCCCGGCCATCATGACCATGGACGGCTGGGCCCGGGACATGACCGGCAAGCAGCAGCGCGACCAGCAGCCCTGGCTGGACGGCGAGCCCTACACCTCGATCAACCGCAAGTACCTCCAGCTCAAGGAGCGGCTGCTGCCGTACATGTACACCCTGGCGGCGGAGGCCACGAAGACCGGCGTCGGCCCGGTCCGCCCGCTCGCCCTGGAGTACCCGGACGACCCGGCCGCCCTCGGGCCGGACGCCAAGTACGAGTTCCTGGCCGGCCCGGACTTCCTGGTCGCGCCGGTCTACGCGGACACCTCGGTGCGCGACGGCATCTACCTGCCGAAGGGCACCTGGACCGACTACTGGACCGGCCGCACCTATCAGGGCCCGACCACGATCAACGGCTACGCCGCCCCGCTGGACACCCTGCCGCTGTTCGTCCGCGGCGGCGCGATCGTCCCGATGTGGCCGCAGGGCACGCTCTCCTGGCAGACCCGGGACCGCACCGAACTCGACTACGACCTCTACCCGCAGGGCAACTCCAGCTACACCCTGTACGAGGACGACGGCGTCACCCGCCGCTTCGCCCAGGGCGCCTCGGCCACCCAGCGCGTGGACGTCCACCAGGCCGGGCCGGTGACCGTCGTCAACGTCGGTGCCAGCGTCGGCAGTTACACCGACAAGCCGGCCGCCCGCAGCTACCGCTTCACGGTGCACGGCCAGGGCGCGCCGCGGCTGGTGGCCGGTACGGCCGGCCTGCTGCCCCGGTTCGACTCGGCGGCCGCGCTGGACGCCGCCGCGGCCGGCTGGTACCACGACCCGGCCACCGGCGTGACGACCGTCCGCACCCCGTCCGTCCCCACCGACCGGCCGTTCAACCTCAACCTGATCCACTCCGGCCGCTGATCCACTCCGGCCTTTGACGGACCCGGCGCCGGAGGGCCTTCCCCGCCCCCATGGGGGGAGGCCCTCCGGCGCCGCCGAGTTCTCGCAGGGGGCCTCAGTCCTCCGGGATGTGGGCGAGCAGGCGCTCCATGCCGCCGACCCAGTTGGCCTTGAGGGCGGCGATGGCGCCGGGCAGGTCGTCGTCCAGCAGCCGGCGGGCGATCTCGCAGTGCTCCTCGGCCTCCCGGGACACCGGCTCGTCCTCGGCGACGACCAGGTTCTCGTAGCGCCGCATGCCGGCCTTGACCCGGGTGAGCAGGTCCAGCAGCCGCTCGTTCGGGCAACCGCTCAGCAGCAGGCCGTGCCACTCGTCGTCACGCCGGTCGACGGTGGCGTGCGCGGCCACCTGGTCGGGGAAGCCCTGGGCCAGCTCCAGCAGCCGCGGGGCGATCTCCCGCAGCTGCGCCGGGTCGGAGGACTCCAGCGCGAGGGACTCCAACGCCGCGACGATGGCGACCAGTTCGCGGAACTCCTTGCGGCTGACGGGCGCGAAGCGGAAGCCGCGGCCCTGGCTGCTCTCCAGTACGCCCTCGCCCGCCAGCGCGATCAGCGCCTCGCGCAGCGGGGTGCGGCTGACGCCCAGTTCGGCCGCCAGCACGGCCTCGTTGACATCGGTGCCCGCCGCGAACTCGCCGCGGGTGAGCCGTTCCATCAGCTCGTCGCGGATCTGCTCGCGCAGCGGACGGCGCTCGATCGCCATCGGGATTCCCCCAACTCCGGCAACTCCGGGTCTTCTTCGGATCCTGTCCAAGTTCTTGACCGCGCCCAGTGTACTGCACTATGCATTTTGAATACAAAATGCGGAACGGGGCGAAGGCGGAGCGAAGGGGAGGCGCGGCATGGGGCTGACACGGGTGCCCGGACTGCTGTTCGGCGGTGACTACAACCCCGAGCAGTGGCCCGAGGAGGTGTGGGCGGAGGACGTCGGGCTGATGGCCGAGGCCGGGGTCAACCTGGTCACCGTCGCGGTCTTCTCCTGGTCCCGGTTGGAGACCGCGCCCGGCGTGTACGATTTCGGCTGGCTCGACCGGATCCTCGACCTGCTGCACGCCCACGGCATCGCCGTCGACCTGGCGACCGCCACCGCGACCCCGCCGCCCTGGCTGGTCCGGCGCCACCCGGAGATCCGGCCCGTCGACGCGGCCGGCACCCGGCTGGAGTTCGGCTCCCGCCAGGGCTACTGCCCCTCCTCCCCGGTGTTCCGGGCCGCCACCGTCCGGCTCGCCCGCGCCATGGCCGAGCGCTACCGGGACCACCCCGCCCTGGTCATGTGGCACGTCGGCAACGAGTACGCCGACCACACCGCCGAGTGCTTCTGCGAGGAGTCGGCCCGCGACTTCCGACGCTGGCTCCAGCACCGCTACCGCACCCTGGACGGCCTCAACGACGCCTGGGGCACGTCCTGCTGGGGCCAGCACTACACCGACTGGACGCAGCCCGCCCCGCCCCGCAAGGCCCCCGGCCCGGTCAACCCGGCCCAGCTGCTCGACTGGCGCCGGTTCTCCAGCGACGCCCTGCTCGCCTGCTTCGAGGCCGAACGCGCGGTCCTCAAGGAGGTCACCCCGGACCTCCCGGTGACCACCAACTTCATGAGCATCCTGCGCGACCTCGACTACTGGAAGTGGGCCGCCGCCGAGGACTTCGTCAGCGACGACGCCTACCCCGACCCCGCCGACCCCCGCGCCCACCTCAAGGCCGCGCTCAGCTACGACCTGATGCGCTCGCTCAAGCGCCGGCCCTGGCTGCTGCTGGAGTCCGCGCCCGGCGCGGTCAGCTGGCGCCGGGTCAACGTCCCCAAGGAACCGGGCGTGATGCGCCTGCACAGCCTGCAGGCCCTCGCCCACGGCTCGGACGGCGCGATGTTCTTCCAGTGGCGCCAGGCCCGGTACGGCCCGGAGAAGTTCCACTCGGCGCTGCTCCCGCACGGCGGCACCGACACCCGCCAGTGGCGCGAGACCCTCGCCCTCGGCGCCGACCTGCGCCGACTGGCCGGGGTGGCCGGCGGCACCACCCGGGCGGAGGTCGCCCTGCTGCTCGACTGGGACAGCTGGTGGGGGCTGGAGGCGC
The DNA here is from genome assembly GCF_040683335.1 of Kitasatospora sp. NPDC093806. NCBI lineage: Bacteria > Bacillati > Actinomycetota > Actinomycetes > Kitasatosporales > Streptomycetaceae > Kitasatospora > Kitasatospora sp. NPDC093806. The sequence continues at coordinate 14,537 of NZ_JBFBDO010000078.1, read as the reverse complement.
CCGAGTCGCTGCCCTCCGACCGGCTCCGGCTGCACGAACTGCTGCTCTCCTGGTACGCGCCGCTGCACGCCCGCGGCATCGCCGTCGACCTGGCCCCGCCGGACCGCGACCTCTCCGGCTACCGGCTGGTCATCGCGCCCAACCTCTACCTGTGCACCCCCGAGCAGGCCGCCGCGCTCGCCGCCTTCCCCGGCGAACTGGTCGTCGGCCCGTTCAGCGGCGTGGTCGACACCGCCGACCGGGTTCACCCTGGCGGGGCGCCCGGGCCGCTGCGCGAACTGCTCGGCCTGCGGGTCGAGGAGCCCTGGCCGATCCCCGACGGCGTCACCCGCGAGATCGTCACGACGGACGGCACCGCGCTGACCGTCCGCACCTGGAGCGAGTGGCTGACCCTCGACGACGCCCGCGCCGTCGCCCACCACCGGGGCGGCCCGCTGGACGGCCGCCCGGCCGTCACCCGCCGCACCCGGCCCGACGGCGGCGCCGTCCGCTACCTCGGCTGCCTGCCCGAGGACCCGGCCCCGCTGCTGGCCGAGGCGCTCGCCGCGGCCGGCGTCACCGGGCTCGACCTCCCGGCCGGCGTCGAGGCCTGCCGCCGCGGCCGCCACCTCTTCCTGCTCAACCACGGCACGGAGCCCGCCACCGTCCGGCTGCCCGGGCCCGGGACCGACCTGCTGACGGGCCGCCCGCTGAGCGGCTCCGTGTCCCTCGCGCCGCGCGACGTCGTGGTCCTGAAGACCGAACCGAAGCCCTGAGGAGACCTGGTGACCCACCCCTACATCCCCAACGCGGGGCCCGACACCCGGGCGGCGATGCTCGCCGAGATCGGCGCCCCGGACGTCGCCGAGTTCTACCGCGACATCCCCGCCGACCTGCGGCTGACCCGCCCGCTCGACCTGCCCGCCCCGTTCGCCGACGAGCAGGGCCTGGTCCGCCACCTGAACGGCCTGCTGGCCCGCAACACCGACACCACGCGGCTGCTGAGCTTCCTCGGCCACGGCTGCTACCCGCACCACGTCCCGGCGGTGTGCGACGAGGTCAACGGCCGCGGCGAGTTCCTGACCGCCTACGCGGGCGAGCCCTACGAGGACCACGGCCGGTTCCAGGCCCTGTTCGAGTACGTCTCGATGATGGCCGAGCTGCTGGAGATGGACGTCGTCAACGTCCCCACCTACGACGGCTTCCAGGCCGCCGGGACCGCCCTGCGGATGGCCGCGCGCTACACGGGCCGGCAGAAGGTGCTGGTCAGCGGCGCGATCGCGGCCGACAAGCTGGCCAAGCTGCGCGACTACCTGGCCCCGGACATCGCGGTGCTCACCGCCCCGGTGGCCGCCTCGGGGGAGATCGGCGCGGTCGCCCTGGACGACACCTTCGCCGCCCTCTACCTGGAGACGCCCACCGTGCACGGCGTGGTCGAGACCCGCGGCCGGGAACTCGCCGACCTCGCGCACGGCGTCGGCGCCCTGCTGGTGGTCGGCACCGACCCGATCTCGCTCGGCGTGCTCGCCCCGCCCGCCTCCTACGGCGCCGACCTGGTCTGCGGGGACATCCAGTCGCTCGGCATGCACCAGCAGTACGGCGGCGGCCAGGCCGGGTTCATCGCCAGCCACGACGAGGAGCGGCTGGTCGCCGAGTTCCCGTCCCGCCTGTTCGGCATCGCCCCGACCGCCGTCCCCGGCGAGTACGGCTTCGGCGACGTCTTCTACGACCGCACCTCCTTCGCGCTGCGCGAGGAGGGCAAGGAGTGGGTCGGCACCGCCGCCGCCCTCTGGGGCATCACCGCCGGCGTCTACCTCGCGCTGATGGGCCCGCAGGGCATGCGCGAGCTCGGCGAGACCGTCCTCGCCCGCACCCGGTACGCGATGCGGGCGCTGGCCGCCGCCGGCGCCGTCGTCCGCCACCGGGACGCCGTCCACTTCCGGGAGTTCGCCGTCGAGGTGCCGGACGCGGACGGGCTGCTCGCCGCCCTGCGGCAGCGCGACATCCTCGGCGGCGTCCGGCTCGGACCCCGCGAGGTCCTGGTCTGCGTCACCGAACGGCACTCCATCGCCGACATCGACACCCTCGCCGCGGCCGTCAAGGACGCCCTCTCCGCCACCGGAGGCACCCAGTGAGCTCCCACGACAGTACTGCTGAACCGTTCGCCATCCTGCCGGTCGCGCCCAAGCCCGCGCTGCGCCGCTTCCATCAGGCCCGCTGGGACGAGGAGGTGATCTTCGAGCTGTCCCGCCCCGGCCGGCGCGGCATCGGGGTCCCCGCCCCGGACGCGCCGCCGGTCGAACTGCCCGAGGGCGTCGCCCGCCGCACCCCGCCCGCGCTGCCCGAGCTGTCGCAGAACCAGGTCGTCCGGCACTACCTGCGGCTCTCCCAGGAGACCCTCGGCGCCGACCTCAACATCGACGTCGGCCAGGGCACCTGCACCATGAAGTACAGCCCCAAGGTCAACGACACCTTCGTCCGCGACCCGCGGATCGCCGAACTGCACCCGCTCCAGCCCGAGGAGACCGTGCAGGGCGTGCTGGAGATCTACTGGCGGCTGGAGCGGATCCTCACCGAGGTCTCCGGCATGGCCCGGGTCTCCCTCCAGCCCGGCGCCGGCTCGGCGGCGATCTACGCCAACCTCGCGGTGATCCGCGCCTACCACGCCTCCCGCGGCGAGGGCGGGCAGCGCGACCAGGTGATCACCACGATGTTCTCGCACCCCTCGAACGCGGCCTGCGCCAAGGTCGCCGGGTACGAGGTGATCACCCTGATGCCGGACGCCGAGGGCAACCCGGACATCGAGGCGCTGCGCGCCGCGGTCGGACCGCGCACCGCCGCCCTGCTGATCACCAACCCGGAGGACACCGGCATCTTCAACCCGCGGATCCGCGAGTTCGTCGAGCTGGTCCACGCGGCGGGCGGCCTGGCCTGCTACGACCAGGCCAACGCCAACGGCATCCTCGGCATCACCCGGGCCCGGGACGCCGGGTTCGACCTGTGCCACTTCAACCTGCACAAGACCTTCTCCACCCCGCACGCCTGCGGCGGCCCGGCGGCGGGCGCGTGCGGGGTCGCCGAGCCGCTGGTGCCGTTCCTGCCCGGCCCGGTCGTCGACCGCGTCGGCGGTGTCGAGGGCGACCCCGAGGGGTCCACCTTCACGCTGACCGTCCCGGAGCGGTCGATCGGCAAGATCCGGCCGTTCCTCGGGGTCACGCCCAACGTGGTGCGCGCCTACGCCTGGGTGATGGCGCTCGGCGCGGAGGGCCTGCGCGAGGTCGCCGAGACGGCCGTCCTCAACAACAACTACCTGCTGCACAAGGTCCGGGCGATCCCCGGCGCCTCCGTCCCCTGGCCGCAGCGGCGGCGGGTCGAACAGGTCCGCTACTCCTGGCAGGAGCTCGCCGAGGAGACCGGGGTGCACTCGGAGGAGATCGGCGTCCGGGCCGCCGACTTCGGCGTGCACTACTGGACCAGCCACCACCCGTACGTGGTGCCCGAGCCGTTCACCCTCGAACCGACCGAGTCCTACTCCCGCGAGGACCTCGACGAGTACGCCGCGATCCTCGCGCACGTCGCCGACGAGGCCCGGGAGCAGCCGGAGTTCGTCAAGAACGCGCCCTACCGGCAGACCGTCCACCGGATCGACCCGAGCTCGCTGGACAACCCGGCGCAGTGGTCGCCCAGCTGGCGCGCCTACCGCCGCAAGCACGGCGGGGCGCGGACTGAGGCGGCCGACCGCCCGTGATCGTCGGCCTGATCGTCAACCCGGTGGCCGGCCTCGGCGGCCCGGTCGCGCTCAAGGGCAGCGACGGGACGGACGTCCAGGCCCGGGCGCTCGCCCTCGGCGCCGTCCCGCAGGCGCCCGCCCGCGCGGCGTCGGCGCTGCGGGCGCTGCGCGACCGGTGCCCCGGACTGCGGGTGCGCACCGTCGCGGGCGCCATGGGCGAGGAGAGCGCGCTCGCCGCCGACGTCCGGTACGAGCTCGCCCATCGGCCGGGGTCCGCCGTCACCGGCGCGGCGGACACCCGGGCGGCGGTGGCGGCGCTCGGCCCGGTCGACCTGCTGCTGTTCGCCGGCGGCGACGGCACCGCGCGCGACGTCCTGGACGCCGCCCCGCGCACCCCGGTGCTCGGCGTGCCGGCCGGCGTCAAGGTGTACTCCGGCTGCTTCGCGGTCAGCCCGTTCGCGGCCGGGACGACGGCCGCCGGCTTCGACGGCAGGACGGTCGAGGCGGAGGTCGTCGACCTGGACGAGGCGGCGTACCGGGCGGGCCGGGTCGGCGTCCGGCTGTACGGGACGATGCGGGTGCCGGCGGCGCGGGCGCGGCTCAGTGGCCGCAAGACCGGCTCCTCGGCGGCGCCGCCCGGCTCGGTGGACGCGATCGCCCGGGCGGTGGTCGCGGCCATGCGCCCCGGCACCGCCTACGCGCTCGGGCCCGGCGCGACCACGCTCGCCGTCGGGCGGCGGCTCGGCCTGGAGCCGACCCCGCTCGGGGTGGACGTGGTGGGCGTGGACGCCGCCGGGACCGGGGTGCTGCTCGCCTCCGACGTCACCGAGCAGACGCTGCTCACCCTTGCCATGTCACAGGTCACGCATGGCGTGCTCTCCGTGATCGGAGGACAGGGCTTCGTCCTCGGCCGCGGTAACCAGCAGTTCAGCCCGCGGGTGCTCGAAGTCCTCTCGGGGATCACCGTGCTCGCCACCCAACAGAAGCTCGCCGCGCTCGGCGGCCGTCCCCTGCTGGTGGACAGCGGGGACCCGGCGGCCGACGCCGCGTTCGAAGGACACGTCCGGGTCGTCACCGGACACCGCGAATCCGTGCTCTACCGCATCCAGTCAGCGAGTGAGGAACTCCCGTGAACGCTCCCGCGCACACTCCCGTCCACACCCCCCGGAACACCCTGAAGAACAAGGTCGCCATCGTCACCGGCGGTGCCTCCGGCATCGGCCGCACCACCGCCCGGCTGTTCGCCGCCGAGGGCGCGGCCGTGGTCGTCGCCGACCTCGCGGACGCCGGGGACGTCGTCCGGGAGATCGAGGCGGCCGGCGGCCGGGCGGTCGCGGTCCGCGCCGACGTCTCCTCCGAGACCGACTGCGAACGGGTCGTCACCATCGCCGTCGAGACCTACGGCGGACTGCACGTGCTGTTCAACAACGCCGGGATCATCCGCCGCCAGACCGCCCTGGAGATCTCCGCCGACGACTGGGACCGGGTGATGGCGGTCAACGTCCGGTCCGTCTACCTGATGTGCCGGTTCGCCGTCCCGGCCATGAAGGAGGGCGGCTCGATCATCAACACCGGCTCCGGCTGGGGGTTGAAGGGCGGCGCCAACGCGCTCTCCTACTGCGCCTCCAAGGCCGCGGTCGTCAACATGACGCGCGCCCTGGCGATCGACCACGCCGCCGCCGGGATCCGGGTCAACTCGGTCAACCCCGGCGACACCCTGACCCCGATGCTCCGCGACGAGGCCCGCCAGCTCCAGGTCGACTGGTCCGACTTCGCGCAGGACGCCGCCGACCGCCCGATGGGCCGGGCCGGCTCGCCCGAGGAGATCGCCAACGCGGTGCTCTTCCTGGCCGGCGAGGCGAGCAGCTACGTCACCGGCTCCGCCCTGGTCGTCGACGGCGGCGGCCTCGCCTGACCCACCCGCGCCATCCACCCCCATCCAGGAGGCATTCGATGTCCGCAAACACGAGTTTCGCCAAGAAAGCAGCCCTGGCCGTGCTGGCCGTCGCCCTGACCGCCTCCGCGTGCAGCGGCACCAACGGCGCGGGCTCCGCCGGCGGTGGCAAGGACGGCAAGGTCACCCTGCGCTGGTCGACCTGGGGCTCCGCCGAGGACATGGAGGCCTTCAAGGCCTTCACCGACGAGTTCGCCAAGAAGCACCCCGACATCACCCTCAAGCTTGAACAGGTCGCCTCCTACGAGGACTACCACCCCAAGCTGCTCACCCAGCTCACCTCCAAGACCGCCCCCGACGTCTTCTACGTCGGCGACGACTTCATCGGCAAGCTCGTCGCCGAGGGCGTGCTCGCCCCGCTCGACGCCCAGCTCGCCGGGCCGGAGAGCCGGAGCAAGCCCGCCGACTTCTTCGAGGGCATCTACGGCGGCGCCAAGAAGGGCGGCGTCACCTACGGCGTCCCCAACGACACCAACCCCGAGGTGCTCTGGTTCGACAAGAAGGTGCTGGCCGAGGCCGGCATCACCGAGGACCCGGCGGCGCTCAACGAGTCCGGCAACTGGACCATGGCCAAGTACCTGGAGATGAACGCGAAGCTCAAGGCCGCCGGCAAGTACGGCTCGATCTTCTGGAACTGGTACGGCGCCAACTACAGCCTGGTCAACGGCTTCGGCGGCAAGGTGTGGGACGGCGGCCGGTTCGTCGCCCCCTCCGACCCGAAGACCCGGCAGGCGTTCAGGACCCTCGCCGACGGCTACCGGGACAAGACCTTCGCCTCCGCCGACCTGCTGCCCGAGGGCAACGGCCCGGGCACCCAGTTCATCAAGCACAAGGCCGGCTTCTACGCCGGCGGCCGCTGGGTGGTCGAGAGCATCCAGAAGGGCGGCGACCTCCAGAACTACGACATCGTGCCCTTCCCCTCCGAGTCCGGACAGCCGATCCCGGCCGCCGTTGCCGCCTCCTACCTGACCGTCAACAAGGACTCCAAGCACCCCAAGGAGGCCTTCACCTTCCTCAGCGAGTTCGTCAGCAAGGAGGGCCAGCAGCTGCGGCTCAAGGGCGGCAGCGCCGTCCCCTCGATCAAGGGCGCCGAGAGCGTGGTGACCGACGCCGACTACCCCGCGCACGCCAAGACCTTCCTCGACCTGCGCGACCGCGGTTTCGCCAACTACCCCGACGAGGTCGCCGTCCCCGGCCTGACCAAGGCGATCAACGACCACCTGCTGAAGATCTGGGAGGGCAAGATCGGCTTCGACGAGGCCATGACCCAGCTCCAGACCCTGGTCGACGGCATGAAGGGCAAGCAGGGGTGAGCGCCGACGAACCGCGCTGGCGGCGCCGGGACCGCCGCTGGGCCGTCCTCTTCCTCGCCCCCCAACTGCTCGGCCTGCTGGTGTTCCTGGTCGGCCCGCTCGGCTTCGCGGTCGTGCTCTCCTTCCTGCGCTGGGACGGCCTCGGCGACGCCACCTGGGTCGGCCTGGACAACTTCCGCGCCCAGCTGACCGACCCGGAGTTCGGCCGCGCGGTCTGGAACACCGTCAAGATCGGCCTGATCACCGTGCCCGGCGGGCTCGCCCTGGCCCTGCTGCTGGCCCTCGCCCTGCACGGCGTCCGGGGCCGCACCGCCTACCGGGTGATCTACTTCCTGCCGGTCGTGACCAGCTCGGTCGCGGTCTCGGTGATCTGGCAGATGATCCTCGGCGGCGGCACCGACGGCATCCTCAACGGCACCGTGCACGACCTGCTCGGCGTCACCCTCCCGGACTGGCTGGCCGACCCGGACTGGGTGGTCCTCGCGGTCGCCGTCGTCACCGTCTGGTCCTCGCTCGGCCTCAACGTGGTGATCTTCCTGGCCGGCCTCGCCACCATCCCGCCGAGCCTGCTGGAAGCCGCGCGGATCGACGGCGCCGGGCCCTGGCAGACCCTGCGCTCGGTCATCCTGCCGCTGCTCTCGCCGACCGTCTTCTTCACCGTGGTGGTCTCGGTGATCAGCTCGTTCCAGGCCTTCGACCTCATCTACGTGCTGGTCAACCCCGACCACAACGAGGGCGCCCAGACCATCGTCTACAAGGTCTACCAACAGGGCTTCCGCGAGTTCCACTTCGGCCTGTCGAGCGCGGCGGCGCTGATCCTGCTCGCCCTGACGCTGCTCGTCACGGCGATCCAGTTCAAGGCGCAGAAGCGCTTCGTCCACTACGAGTCCTGAGCCGAGGCCGGTATGACCATCCGCAAGCAGTTCCTGCTGCACGCCGTCCTCGCCCTCGGCGGCCTGCTGATGCTGTTCCCGTTCGGCTGGATGCTGCTGACCTCGTTCAAGGGCGTCAGCCAGATGCTCAACGACCCGCTGGCGTGGCTGCCCGCGCCGTGGCGGCCGCGGAACTACCCGGACGTGTTCGCCAACGTGCCGATCGGGCGGGCCTACTGGAACAGCATGTACATCGCGGCCGTCACCGTCGCGGCCACCCTGCTCACCGGCGCCATGGCGGCCTACGCCTTCGCCCGGATCCCGTTCCGCGGCTCCGGGCCGCTGTTCGGGCTCTTCCTGGCCACCCAGATGGTCCCGGCGCAGGTCACCATCGTGCCGCTGTACATCATGCTGTCCGAGTTCCAGATGATCGACTCGCACCTGGCGTTGATCCTGCCGGCCGTCGCCAACCCCTTCGCGGTGTTCCTGCTGCGCCAGTTCATCCGGGCCGTCCCGGTCGAACTGGAGGAGGCCGCGCGGATCGACGGCGCGAGCCGCTGGACGATCTTCTGGCGGATCATCCTGCCCAACATCAGCCCCGGCCTGTGGACGCTCGGCATCATCGTCTTCCTGGCCAGCTGGAACAGCTACTTCTTCCCGCTGGTGTTCCTCAACACCCCGGAACTGTTCACCGTCCCGCTGCTGCTCGACTCCTTCAACTCCCAGCGCGGCGGCATCGACTACGGGCTGACCGCCGCGCTGTCGGCGATGACCGTGGTGCCGATGCTGATCGCCTTCCTGGTCGGGCAGCGCAAGATCCTCAACAGCATGGCCTCCTCCGGCCTGGGAGGCCGCTGATGACCGCCCGACACCTCGAACTCGACCTCGTCGACCGCCCGTTCACCGAACGCGGCTCCCGGCTGCTGGTCACCGCCGGCCCGGACGGCCTGCGGGTCGCCCGCGCCGAGTACGAGACCCCGCTCGCCGCGACCGTCGAACTGACCGGCCTGGTCCTCCGCGACCGGGCCGGCCGCCCGCTGCCCGTCGTCTCGGCCACCCCGGTCGCGGTGACCTTCGCGGGCGGCGCGTCCCTGCTGTTCGCCGACCCCGCCACCCTGGTGCTCGCCGGACACGACGCGCACGCCTCCTGGCGGCTGCCCGACGGCACCGCGCGCACCCTCGCGCTCACCGGCTGCCACGTGCTGACCGGCCCGCCGGGGGAGTGGACGGCCCCGGCCGTGCGGGCCGCCGCCGAGGCCCGCTGGGCCGCCTGGTTCGCCCGGCTGCCGGCCGTCCGCGCCGACCTCGCCGAGGCGGCCCGGACGGCCTGGTGGACGCTGGCCGTCAACCTGCTGCCGATCGGCGGCCGGGAAGGGCTCGTCCCGTCCAAGTACGGCTACGTGGGCGTCTGGAACTGGGACGCGCTGTTCCACGCCGTCGGCCTGCGGCACGGCGCGCCCGACCTGGCCCGGGACCAGATCCGGATCCTCCTCGACCACCAGCTCCCGGACGGCCGGCTGCCCGACGTCGTCCACGACCACGGCGTGCTCGCCGACACCACCGACCTGCCGCGCGCCGACCACGCCCGGCTCGCCGAACACGTCGGCAGTGCCCTTCCGGATGGCAGCGCCCGTCCCGGCTCGGCGGGCCTCCCCCGGGAACCGGTCCCGGTCACCAAACCGCCGCTGGCCGCGTGGGCGGTCTGGAAGGTCCACCAGACCGACCCCGACCTCCCCTTCCTCGCCGCCGCCTACCCGCGGCTGGTCCGCGCGCACCGGTGGTGGTTCACCGCCTCCGACCCGGACGGCGACGGCCTGCCCGAGTACCTGCACCCGTACTCCTCCGGCCTCGACGACAGCCCGGTCTGGGACCACGGCCCGCGCGCCGAACCACCCGACCTCAACTCCTACCTCGCCCTGGAGGCCGACCGGCTCGGCGACATCGCCGAGGCCCTCGGCCGCCCGGCCGAGGCCGCCCGCTGGCGGGCCCGGGCCGCCGCCCACGCCGACCTGCTGGTCGCCCGCCGCTGGGACGGCACCCGCTTCACCACCCTGTCCGGCGGTCGGCCCGTCCCCGTCCGCACCGCCCTCGACCTGATGCCGCTGTTCACCGGCCGCCTGCCCGCCGGGGTGGCCGCCGCCCTGGAACGGACCCTCCGCTCACCGGCCTACTGGGGCGAGCACCCCGTCCCGACCGTGGCCTTCGACGACCCCGCCTTCGACCCCGACGCGATGTGGCGCGGCCCGGTCTGGCTCAACGTCAACCACCTGCTGATCGACGGCCTGCGCCGCTCCGGCCTCACCGCCACCGCCGAGGAGCTGCGCGAGCGCACCCTGACCCTGGTCCGCGACGGCGGCGGCCTCCACGAGTACTGGAACCCCCTCACCGGCACCCGCGCCCCCCGCGCCACCACCGGCTTCGGCTGGTCCGCCGCCCTCTTCCTGGACCTGGCCGCGGAGGGGTGGCGTCCGGGCACGCCGGAAGGCCGGCCTCCGGAACGCCAGAGGAACGCCTGACGAGGCGTCAAAGTTCCTGGTTTTCCTGCGAACTTGTGTGAAGTCCCTTTAAGCTCCCATTAACAATGGCGGCTTTTCCGCCACACGCGAACTCCCTTGCGGGGTCGGGGCGGAAGGCCCAACTGCGCGATGAGAGCAGGGATGACAAGGACACGTGAACACGAGGCCGGTGCCGCGCGCGGCCCGGCGCGGCGGAGGACGGCCGTCCTCGGCCGCCGCACCGCCGGCGCGGCGGTGGCGCTGGTCGTCGGGATCGGCGCGGCCTCGCTGGTGGCGGCCCCGGCGGCCTACCCGCAGGCGGGCGACGGAACGGTGACGGTCCGCGTGGTGCGGGCCGTGGACACCAGCGGGGTGTGGACGCCCGCGCTGGAGCCGGGCCTGGCCGGCGTCAAGGTGACCCTCACCGACGACACCGGGGCCGGCGTGGAGGGCACCACGGCGGCGGACGGCACGGTCACGCTCGCGCCGTCCGCGAGCAAACTGACCGGCGGCAAGTACCGCGTCCAGGTGGTGAATCCGAAGCCGGGCAAGCTCTTCCCGGCCTTCGCCTCGCGCCAGGGCCTGACCGGCGCGCCCAACCAGCTCAGCAGCAACGAGGAGTTCGTCGACCTCTCCGGCGGCAAGAACGTGGCGTACACCACCGGCCTGTGGAGCCCCGGCGACTACTGCCAGAAGAACGCGCCGCTGGTGACGACCTGTCAGCCGACCGCCCGCGAGGGGGGAGCGCAGCGCACGCTGGTCTCGTTCCCGTACAGCGCGCGCGGCCAGGAGGGCCGGGACGTCAACGCCACGAACATCGCCACCAACGCCGAGACCGGCACGCTGTACGGCATCGCGTGGAACAAGGCCGACCGGCGGGTGTTCTCCTCGGCGGTCGCCAAGCGCGCCACGGACTACGGCCCCGGCGGCGCGGGCGCGATCTACGTGACCGACCTGGAGACCAAGCGGACCACGCCGTTCACCACCGTCCCGAACGCCGGCACCACCGCCCATGGCGCCGGCACCGACGACGGGTTCATCGCGGCGCCGGGCAAGGAGAGCCTCGGCGGCATCAAGGTCACCGACGACGGCAAGGACCTCTTCGTCGTCAACCTCGACGACCGCAAGCTCTACCGCTACGACGCCACCGCGGCCACGGCCGCCGCGCCGAAGGCCGCCTACCCGATCCCCGACCCCGGCTGCCCGGCCGCCGTCGACTGGCGCCCCTTCGGCCTCGGCCTGCAGGACGGCACCGGCTACCTCGGCGGCGTCTGCTCGGGCGAGTCGACCGGGAAGGCCTCCGACCTGCGGGCGGTGGTCCTGCCGTTCGACCTGGCCACCGGGGCGTTCGCGGCGCCGGTCCTGAACCAGCCGCTGGACTACCCGCGCCAGTCGACGGTCGGCGGCGGCCCCTGCGACGGGGCGGCCTGGTTCCCGTGGACCGACACCTGGCCGACCTCGCAGAACGGCAGGCCGTGCGGTGCCGCCACCATCGCCCAGCCCGAACCCGAGCTCGGCGAGATCGCCTTCGAGACCGACGGCTCGATGCTGCTGGCCTTCCGCGACCGGTTCGCCGACCGCGCGCCGTCCGGCGCCCCGTACTCCAACGTCATGTCGGGCGGTGACCTGAACAAGGCCTGCTTGGCGAACGGCACCTACGTGCTGGACACCAACAACGGCTGCGGACTGTCCCCCCGGGGTACCCGCTTCTTCGACACCAGCTGGGGCGGCCACCGCAACACGGCGTTCGCGGGCCTGGCCGAGTCCAAGGTCGAGAACACCATCGCGGTCTCGGCCTTCGACCCCGACCACACCGCCCTGGGCTACGGCACGTCGTTCCTCCAGCGCAACGGCGCGCAGGACCCGAAGTTCGGCCTCCGGCTGACCCCGGCGGGCGAGGTCGCCCCGTTCGGCAAGGGCGCCTCGATGGGCGACCTGGAGGTGCTCTGCGACCAGGCCCCGCTCCAGATCGGCAACCGGGTCTGGTACGACCCCGAGCGCTCCGGCCTCCAGCTGCCCGGCCAGCAGCCCGTACCGGGCGCGACCGTGAACCTGTACGACGAGTCGGGGAAGCTCGTCGGCACGACCAGGACCACGGCGCGCGGCGAGTACTACTTCGACGACTCCAACGTCACCGGCGGACTCAGGCCGCGCACCAAGTACACCGTCCGGCTCGACAACCCGGCCGACTACGCCAAGGGCGGCCCGCTGTACCAGTGGGTGCCCACCGACGCGGACATCGGCGACAACCGCTTCGTCGACTCCAAGGGCGTCGTCCCGGCGGGCGGGCAGTACGCCGAACGGGCGCTCACCACCGGCGGGCCGGGCGAGAACGACCACACCTACGACTTCGGCTTCCGCCGGCAGGAGGGCGCGCTGCGCCTGGTCAAGCACGACCAGGACGGCAAGCCGCTGGCGGGCGCGAAGTTCCGGCTGTGGCGGGAGAGCAACGGCACCGACGGACTGCAGACCGCCGGCGCCAAGCCCGACACGGCGGTCGGCGACCCGTGCACGACCGGGGCCGACGGCCTCTGCAAGGGCAGCGGCGTGCCGGGGACGTACTACTGGCAGGAGCTGAGCCCGCCGGACGGCTACGCCGCGCCGGAGGTGACCGTGTTCGGGCCGCTGGTGCTGACCGCGGAGAACCTGGACGTCGGGGTCTCGGTGACGGCCGTCAACCGGCTGGTCCCCACTCCCACCCCGACGCCGACGGCGACGGCCACTCCCACGCCGACCTCGTCGCCTACCCCGACCCCGACGCCGACGGACACTGCGACGCCGACGCCGACGCCGAGCCCGACGGCTTCGACCGAGGCGCCGACGGTGCCGATCCCGGCGCCGCCGCGGCCCGCGCCGCCGGCCCCCGCCCCCGTCCCCGGCTCGCACCTGCCGAGCACCGGTGCGGGTGAGCAGATCCCGGTGATGCTGGCCGGGGCGGGCACGCTGACCGTCCTCGGCGCCGCGCTCGTGCTGCTGGCCCGCCGCCGCAGGGCCCGGCAGCAGTAGCACCACCCACCGTTCGGGCGGGTTCGCGGGACCTCAGGTCCCCGGGCCCGCCCGACCGTTGTGACCGACGGATCGACGTGATCGACGGATCGACGTGATCGACGGATCGACGTGATCGATGTGATCGATGTGAGAGAGAAGGCAACCGCCATGGCCCGGAAGACGGCTCCCGAGCCGCGTCGTCGGACCGTCCTGCTCAGGACCCTGGTCGCGCTCGCGGTGTGCGCCGCCGCGGCCGGCGGCCTGGTCGCCTACCGGAGCGCCGCCGACGCGAGCGAGGAGCGGCCGGTGACCGTCGACGAGGCCTCCCGGCTGGCCCTGTCGCGCCTCAACCTGTTCCAGGCCAGCCCGGTCACGGTGACGCTGGCCGCCGCCGAGGGCGGGGGAGTCGACGTCCGGGTCGAGGGGGTCGTCGACTACCGCACCCGCCGGGGCGTCGGCCGCTATCGGGTCACCGGCGCGAGCGGTCCGCTCGACCACGGCCTGGTCGTCTGGGACGCCGGGGGCCTCGGGCTCGCCCCCGAACCGCCCGGCGTCGACGGCCCGGCCTGGCAGCAGGCCGAGCACGTCCCCCGCCAGGGCTGGTCCCCGCGCACGTACACGGCGGACCCGCTGGACGCCGGGCTCCAGCTGCTCGTCGAACTCGGCGCGGACCGGCCCGACAACCCCCTGCTGCTCGCCCAGTCCGGCGCCCGCTGGCTCGGCCGCGAGCGACTCGACGGCCGGGACCACGACCGCTTCGCCGGCCCCCGCGCCCAGGGCGCCCCGGCCGACGGCGTCCGGTCACCGCTGACCTACTGGGTCGACACCGACGGCACCCTCCGCCGGGTGACGATGCGGATGCCGGGCCTGGGCACTCCCGCCACCCTGGAGCTCACCGGCCACGCCGCCACCGCCACGCTGCCCGAAGCCCCCTGGCTCACCTCCTGACACCGGGCCACACATCGCGGGGGCAAGATCCGAGAGAGAGGCCCTGGGCCCGGCTGACCCGCCTCACCCCGTCGGGCGGGCCGGCAGGGTGGCGGGATCCGTCGGGAGGGGGTACGCCGCCGGGTCGACCGGGCCCGGGAGGTCGACGGCCGGGCGGCCGGGGGCCGTCGGGTCCGGGAGGGACAGCTGCGCGGGCGGGGCCGGGACCCGGCTGAACGGCACGCCGGGCGGCGCCTGGACGCGGGCCGGGCGGCCGGC
>NZ_JBFBDO010000077.1:8674-41804 GCF_040683335.1 Kitasatospora sp. NPDC093806 | reverse complement strand
CCACCCGGAGGAGCTCCGGGTGGCACGGCGGCTTCGTTTCGGCGCGGGTTTGCGAAAACTTTGCCGAACCGGTTGACAGGTCTAGACCTGGGCGGGGAGAGTCGTCGCGCCCCGTACGGGGGTGCGTTGTGGTCTCCCTGCTGCCGTCCTCCGATTCCCACGATCGTGCGGCCACTACCGCACAAGGGGTGATGTCGTTCATGCGTCACAGATTCACGACGAGGTTGACCTACGGTGCCGCCGTGGCGGCCGTGTTGGGGCTGCTCGCCCCGCTGGCGCCGGCCGCGGCCGCGGACCTCGACGGGGCGGCCGACTCCGGGCGGCACGGGAAGGCCGCGTACAAGCGGGTCGGCTACTTCATCCAATGGGGCATCTATGCCCGGAACTTCCACGTCAAGGACCTGGAGACCAGCGGGACGGCCGACAATCTCAGCCACATCAACTACGCCTTCGGCAACGTCGGTTCGAGCGGCACATGCCAGCTGGGCGGCCCCGGCTCCGACTCGTGGGCCGACTACGTCCGCCCGGTCGGCGCGGCCGAGTCGGTGGACGGGGTCGCCGACACGGCGGAGCAGGCGCTGGTCGGCAACTTCAACCAGCTGCGCAAGCTCAAGGCCCGGCACCCGGGCCTCAAGGTCATGATCTCGCTGGGCGGTTGGAGCGGATCGGCGCACTTCTCGGACGCCGTGCGGACGGACGCCGGACGCAAGGCGCTGGTCGCCTCCTGCATCGACCTCTACCTCAAGGGCAACCTGCCGGCGGACGGGGCCCGGGGCGGCGCGGGCGCGGCGGCCGGGGTGTTCGACGGCATCGACCTCGACTGGGAGTGGCCCGGTTCGGAAGGCGCGCCCGGCAATGTGATCCGCCCCGAGGACAAGCAGAACTTCACCGCGCTCGTCCATGAGTTCCGCACCCAGCTCGACGCGTACGGCGACAAGGCGGGGAAGCGTAGGCACTTCGAGCTGAGCGCGTACGTGCCCACCGCCCCCGCCAAGATCGACGCGGGCTTCGAAGTCGCCAAGATCATGCGGGACTTCGACTTCGTCAACCTCCAGGGCTACGACTTCCACGTCTCCGGCGAGAAGACCACCGCCCAGCAGTCCGCGCTGTACGCGAAGAAGGACTTCAGCGTCGACCAGACCGTCGACGCCTGGCTGCGGCGCGGCGCCCCGGCGCGCAAGCTGGTCACCGGCATGCCGTTCTACGGCCAGGGCTGGACCGGCGTCACGGGCGGCGGCGACGGTCTCGGGCAGCCCGCCGCCGGTCCCGCCCCGGCGACCTGGGCGGCGGGCAGCGAGGACTACAAGAACCTCAAGAAGCTCGCCGACTCCGGCACGTACAAGCTCCACCGGGGCCAGCGCAACGGCCACGCCTGGCTGTTCGACGGCAACACCCTGTGGACGTACGACGACCCGACCGTGCTGCGCACCAAGGCCGCGTACGTCCGCCGCGAGGGCCTCGGCGGCGCGATGATCTGGTCGCTGGACGGCGACACCCCCGACGGCGAGCTGATCACGGCGATCGACCAGGGGCTGAAGCAGGGACGGTAGACCGCGCCGGGCCGTCCGGCTCCGACGGGGGTCGGGCCGGGCGGCCGTGCTCGGTTCGAGCGCGCCGGTCGCCAGTCGGCGGGCGGCTCGCACGTGGGCGCGGGCCCGTCCCGGTGGACGGGCCCGCGTCGGGTCCTGCTGTGAGCGGTGCCGGGCTCAGGCGTTGACGCAGGTGTTGCCGAAGGCCGGGTTGAGTGCGCCGAGGACGTTGATCGAGTTGCCGCAGATGTTGATCGGGATGTGGACCGGGATCTGGATCTGGTTCCCGGACAGGACGCCCGGGGAGCCGGCGGCGATGCCCTCGGCGGTGGCGCCACCGGCGACGGCGGTGCCACCACCGGCGAACAGGGCGAGGACGGTGAGGGCGCCGGCGGCGAGGGCGGTGCGAGTACGCATGTCTCTCCTTAAACGGGTGAGTCGGCACATCAGTGCATCAATCACACCGGTGAGGAGGGGCGACCGCGCCGCATTGGTCATATCGGGGGCGTGTCCGATGCCCGGCCGCAGCGGGGCCGTCCGCCCTGCGGGGGCCTACGGCACCCCGGCGGATCCGGCAACCCGGGACGGCCGTACGGTGGCCTGCTGCGGGTGTGGCGGCGAGGTCCGTGATCAGGGCGGCCGCTCTGACGGGCCGGGGCCGAGTCCTGACGTCGAGGTTCGGGCTCGTTGCCATCGACCAGCTGGCCAACACCAAGTTGGCCAGGTCGAGTTGACGGATGAGCTCGCGAACCTCCCTGCCTCCGGGCTCAGGTGAGCCGGTGGCGTGGGGTGCGCCAGGGGAGGCCGACGGCGAGGGCGATCGCGCAGGCCAGCAGGGTGTGGACGAGGCGGGCGGCGATCGTCGCACCGTCGGACGGCGGCCCGGGGACGGCGAGCACCAGGACGATCACGCTCGCGAGTGCGGTGTGCAGCGCGTAGGAGAGGTCGGTGGCGCCGGGGAAGGCGGCGCCGACCAGCACCGCAACCGCCAGCAACACCCACTGACCGGCGAGGAGTTGGGACAGTGCGGCGGCCGCGAGCACGCCGAGGACGGTGCCGAGGATCCGGTCGGTGACCCGACGGGCGACCGACGGGTCGGCGGGCCGGAACGCGAGGGCGGCGGTGAGCGGGAGCCAGAACGCGTGCTCGGGGGAGAGGCTCTGGGCGAGCGCGGCGGCCAGTCCGACGCAGAGCGCGAGGCGGACGGCGGCGGACCGGCGCCGGCGGTCACGCAAGGGGTCGAAGCGGGGCGGCCAGGACGGCGCGGGCCTGCCGGGCCGGCGGGGGAGCGGGTGCGCCCGCCGAGCCCCGTGCGTCCCCTGCGCCCGCTGAGCCCGTACTGTCCGCTGCGCGCGGACGGTGGCGATGGCGATCAGCAGCGCCATCGGCAGGCAGCCCAGCGCGTACAGGGCGACGCTCCGCCCGGCCGGGAGCGTGCCGCCCAGGCCCATGCCGATCGCGGTCAGCACCATGAACTTCAGGCCGAACAGCTGATGGGCGGCCCTGCCGCTGCCGACCAGGCCCGCCAACAGCCCTGCCGCGACCATGCAGGCGACCTGACCCCACCCGGGGCCCGGGGCCGTGCTGCCGAGCAGCAGGCCCGCCGAACCGCCGAGGAGGATCGCGAGGAACCGGCCCGCCCGCTCGCGCAGCGGCCCGCTGTGGTCGCCGTTGACACTGCACACCGCGCCCGCCACGGCGACCGGCACCCCGGCCGGACCGGCCAGGAGGTGTCCGCCGACCAGTCCGGCGGTGATCGCCACGGCGCTGCGCACGGTGCGGTCCCACGGGACCCGCGCACTCCACCCCGCTCGCCCCGCCGGGGGCACCGTCTCGGCGGGGCGGCCGGGACGGCGGTGGCGGCGAAAGTGAAGAGGCATGACGCAGCGGACCCTTTCTGGGAACGGGGTGGACCGGAACGCCTTCCACCCTGCCTCCGGCGGTCGCCCCCGGGCCATGGTTGCCCGGACAGCGCTGCGGCGCCGGAACCTGTTCCGCATGACAGGCCCCGCTGCGAGCCACGAAATATGTAGACCGGTCTATAGAGAACGACCATGAATATGTAGACCGGTCTACATGTCAGGAATATGCAGACCGGTCTACATAGTGCTTCCCAAGTCGGCCCGAGCCCCCGCGTCACCCACCCGGAGCAGCGGGGCGGGCAGGGCGGACGGGCCGCGACGTACGGTCGAGGCCAGTCCGCTCCGCCCGCCCCGCTGCTCCACCTGCCCCACCCGCCAAGCCCGCTCCGCCCGCTCTACTCGTTCCGCCCGCGCGTGTTCCGCTGCTGGAGGTCACCCGTGCCGAGGTTCACCACCACCGATGACGTAGGGCTGCACTACTACGACGAGGGCGAGGGCCGGCCGGTCGTACTGGTCTCCGGCTACGGGCAGCCCGCCGACGACTGGGCGCTGCAGTGGGGCCAGCTCCGCGCGGCCGGGTACCGGGTGGTGTCGCTGGACCGCCGCTGGGCGGGGAGTTCGGACCGTCCGCCGTACGGGCTGCGGATGTCGCGCGGCGGCAAGGACGTCCAGGAGCTGCTCGCCCACCTCGACCTCCGCGACGTCCTGCTGGTCGGCCAGTCGATGGGCGCGAGCCACATCTGGGCGTACGCGAGCCTGTTCGGCTGCGAGCGGCTGGCCGGGATCGGCACCGTCGACCAGAGTCCGTGCATGATCAACAAGCCCGGCTGGGACAACGGCTTCTACGGCCTCACCCTGCAGAACCTCGGCACCTTCTTCCTCGAACCGGAGCACCTCCTGAACACCGGCCACGGCCGCCCGTGGCAGGACCCGGCCGCCGTCGACGCGAAGATCCGCGCGGCCGGCGGCAAGGGCGCGGTGCCGGACATCGCCCCCGAGACCTTTCCGCTGATGTTCGACCACGCGTGCCAGGACTGGCGTGACGTGGTCGCCCGGATCACCGTCCCGGCCCTGATCGCGGCCGGCGAGCAGAGCCAGTTCTGGCCCGCCGAACACGCCCGCGCCACCGCCGCGTTGAGCCCGTTGGCCCGGGCGGCCGTGGTGCCCGGCGCCGGTCACGCCGCGCACGTCGACGAGCCGGACGCGGTGAACGAGCTGCTGCTGGACTTCGCCGCCTCCCTGGGCTGACGCCCTTCCCGGACGGCACGCCCCGGGCGGCCCCCGGCCAACCCCGCCTCGTGGCGCGAGACGGCGGTGGGCCCCCGACCCGACGGATCCGGGTCGGGGGCCCGCCGCCGTAGGCCCGGTGGCATCGGGGCGCCGCCGCCGGGCCGGTCCTGGGGGCTGCTCAGCGCGCGGTCTGCTGCTCGAACTGCTGGATCACGTCGGCCGCGATCTGGGTGGCGAAGTTGCCCCGGGTGAGGTCGAACAGGTGGCTGGCCCAGGGTAGTTCGACGCTGCGGTGCTGGACGCCCGCGCCGGCCAGGGCCCGGTCCAGCAGCCGCATCTGCGACGGCGCGATCAGCCGGTCGTCGGCGCCGTGCATGCTCAGCGTGGCCGGCAGGCCGGGTCGGACGTGGTGCACCGGCGAGGAGGCGTACCAGGCGTCCGGGCGCTGCTCCTTGGTGCCGCCGACGTACTCGCGGGTCGCGTCCCGGATCAGGCCGGGCGCCGTGGAGTTGGCGACGACGTCGTCGAAGTCGGTGGTGCCGTAGAAGTTGATGACGCGGCGCACCGAGGTGTCGGCGTGCGGGTTGGTCGGCGGGAACATCGGGTCGCCCTCGGTGTACCCGGCCATCAGCGCCAGGTGGCCGCCGGCGGACTCGCCGAACAGCGTGATGTCGGACGGGTCGACGCCGAACCGGGCCGCGTTGTCCCGGACGTAGCCGACGGCGGCCTTCACGTCGCCGGGGCCGGTCTGCCAGTCGGCGTGCGGCAGCAGACGGTAGTCGATGGTGAAGACGGCGTAGCCGTGGTCGGTGAACCACTTGCCCCACGGGTAACCGTCCTCGCGGCCGCCGATCTTCCAGCCGCCGCCGTGGACGTAGACCATGGCGGGACGGGAGCCCGGGTGGGCGTCGGAGTGGGCGTCGGCCTTCCCGTGGGCGGGGAGGTAGTCGAGCTTCAGCTCGGTGTCGCCGACGGTCGCGTACGTCAGGGTCTGGGCGTCCTTCGGGCGCTCCGACCCGAGCGAGAGGCCGCGTCCCAGGTAGCTGTTGAGCGACAGCTGGGCGCCCTGGGCCTCGGCGGTGCGCCAGTGGGCGACGGCCGGGACGGCGGTCATGAACAGCATCAGCGCCGCACCGAAGGCCGCGATCAGGGTGGCCGCCCGGGCCCGGCGGCGCCAGGCCAGCAGGGCGAGGCCCGCGCCGAACACGAGCAGGACCAGCGTGAGCAGCTGGGCGCCGTCGACGGCGAGGGTGAGCAGGGCGGTCGCGGTGGTCGGGACCGGGACGGTCATCAGCACGGTGAAGAGCACCGCGAGCAGGCCCACGACGGAGGCGACCGTGGTGATCACCCAGGGCCGCTTGCGGGCCCGGCCCGGCGGAGTGACGGCCTCCGTACCGGCTTGGGTGGTGCCTTCGGTGGTGCCTTCGGCGGTGCTTTCGGTGGTGCTTTCGACGGCGGTGGTCTTCTTCATGGCGCGCGGGCTCCCTCGGCCGGTGTTTCGTGGGGCAGCACAAGTCGCGCGGAGCAAAGAAGAACCGGGCCGGGACGCGGTCGGGACCACGCGTCGCCCGGGTGAAGCCGCAGCTGGGCTGCCGTTTGAGCTGCTTCCATCCTGCCGCTGCCGATCCCCTCCCGGCGATGGACCACCGGACAGGGCTGGTCGTACGAAAACTGTCGCCCCCGACAACACCCCCGGCCTTAGCGTGAACGCCGACCCTTCGGCCGGCCCGCGCCCCCGGGTGCCCGGCGTCGCCGCGCACCACCGCGAGCGCCGTGCCGACCACCCTCCCGGGAGCTGTTGATGTTCACCTTCCCCAGCGCGGACGGCATCGAGATCCACGTCCGCCAGTGGCTGCCCGCCGCCGCCCCGCCGCGCGCCGTCGTCCAGATCGCCCACGGCATGGGCGAACACGGCGGCCGTTACGAGGCCCTGGCCGCCGAGCTGACCGCGCTTGGCTACGCCGTCTACGCCAACGACCACCGCGGGCACGGGCTGAGCATGCACTCCCGCAAGGGCTGCCTCGGCGCGGACGGCTGGAACCGGCTGGTCGAGGACACCGCCCGACTCTCCCGGCTGGTCCGCGAACGGCACCCCGGCCTGCCGCTGGTGCTGCTCGGCCACAGTCTGGGCTCCTTCGCCGCCCAGCAGCACGTCCTCGACCACCCCGGTCTGGCGGACGCGGTGGCGCTCTGCGGCACCGCCGCGGTCGACCACCTGCTCCCGGACCTGGCCGTCGCGGGCAGTGGCACCGCCCTGCTCGGCGCGCTCAACAAGGCCTTCCAGCCGGCCCGGACGCCCGCCGACTGGCTCACCCGCGACGAAGCCACCGTCGACCGCTACCTCGCCGACCCGCTCTGCGGCTTCAGCCTCGACGCGGCCGGGCTGGCCGACCTCGCCTGCGAGGCCCGCCGGCTCGCCGACCCGCGCGAGGTGCCGACCAGGCTGCCGGTCTACGTGTTCGTCGGCGACCAGGATCCGGTCAACGGCGGGCTAGTCTTCAGTGACGTCGTCGTCGACCGCTACCGGAACGCCGGACTCGCCGACGTCACCTACCGCATCTACCCGGGCGCCCGGCACGAACTGCTGAACGAGACCAACCGGGCCGAGGTGTCGGCCGACCTGACGGCCTGGCTCGACCGCGTCACCGGCTGAACCACCGAACACCGCAACGCCCCTGATGACGCGTCATGTCATCGGGGGCGCAGCGGCGTTCAGGGGAGGCGTCGGAGGTCAGACCCGGCGCAGGGCTCCGTCGGCGCGCAGGTCGGCGAGGGTCGGATAGCCGTCGACGGCCATGATCAGGTCGGCCTCGGCGAGCAGCGAACGCAGCACGTGCACGATGCCGTCGGCACCGCCGAGCGCCAGGCCGAAGGCGTACGGGCGGCCGACGCCGACCGCGGTGGCGCCCAGCGACAGCGCCTTGATCACGTCGGCGCCGGTGCGGACGCCGGAGTCGAACAGGACGGGCAGGCCGTCCGCCGCCTCGACCACGCCGGGCAGGGCGTCCAGGGCGGCCAGGCCGCCGTTGGCCTGCCGGCCGCCGTGGTTGGAGCAGTAGACGCCGTCCACGCCGCCGTCCTTGGCGCGGCGCACGTCCT
Organism: Kitasatospora sp. NPDC093806; assembly: GCF_040683335.1. Classification (NCBI taxonomy): domain Bacteria; kingdom Bacillati; phylum Actinomycetota; class Actinomycetes; order Kitasatosporales; family Streptomycetaceae; genus Kitasatospora; species Kitasatospora sp. NPDC093806. Next base: position 34,084 of record NZ_JBFBDO010000077.1, on the reverse strand, counting down.
CGGGGTGGCAGATGCCCTTGAGGATCAGCGGCAGGTCGGTGATCGACCGCAGCCAGGCGAGGTCGTCCCAGGTCAGCGGGTTGCCGAAGATCCGCACCCACTCGCGGACGGCGGCCGGCAGGTCCTCCTCGGGGGCCTTCGCCAGCCGGGCCCGGAACACCGGGTCGGAGGTGTAGTTGGCCAGGGCGTGGCCGCGCAGCTGGGGGAAGTTGGCGGTGGACAGGTCGCGCGGGCGCCAGCCGGTGATCCAGGTGTCCAGGGTGACCACGATGCCCTTGAATCCGGCCGCCTCGGCGCGGTGCACCAGGCTCTCGGCGAGCGCCCGGTCGGTCGGGGTGTAGAGCTGGAAGAAGCCGGGCGTGTCGCCGAGTTGGGCGGCCACGTCCTCCATCGGGTCGACGGTCAGGGTCGAAGCGACCATCGGCACACCGGACTCGGCGGCGGCGCGGGCGGTCGCGAGGTCGCCGTGACCGTCCTGGGCGCACAGGCCGATCACCCCGACCGGGGCCATGAACAGCGGCGACGGGAGCTTGAGCCCGAACAGGTCCACCGACAGGTCGCGGTCGGTGGCGCCGACCATCATCCGCGGCACCAGGCCCCAGTGCTCGAACGCGGCGACGTTCGCGCGCTGGGTGTGCTCGTCGCCGGCGCCGCCCGCGACGTACGACCAGACGGACGGCGGGAGCGCGGACTCGGCCTTCGCCGCCAAGTCGGAGAAGGTCATCGGCATGGTCGGCTGGATGCCGAACAGTCCGTTGAAGTAGATCTCGTTCTGGTAATCGCCGAATTGCCGGGCGCCGTTCTGCTGGGTCATGGTGTCCGCCGTCCTTCCGGTGGTGGGTGGCCGCGGGCTCGGGGCCGATCCCGGGTCTCACGCCCACCACCGTGCCAACGGCGGCGACGGGAAGCCATGGTGCGGCGGCCAGCAGCGGGGCGGCGGCTCTTGTCCGTGGCGACAAAGACGGTGCGGGGCGGACCTCGTGTTCAGCCCTGCTGCCCGGTGGCCTCCAGGTGGCGCAGCGCCCACCAGGCGGTCAGCGCGTCCTCCGTCCGGGCCAGGTCCAGGCCGGTCGCGGTGCCGAACGCCCGCAACCGGTAGCGCAGGGTGTTCGGGTGGACGAAGAGCTCCGCGCCCGCCTGCTCGGCGTTGCCGTCCGCGCGGAGGTAGGCGTCCAGGGTGCGGGCCAGCGTGCTCCGACGGGCGCCCGAGGTGTGGCCGAAGCACCGTTCGACCAGCCGCACGCCCGTCTCCGGCAGGGCCAACACCGCACCGTGCAGGGGCAGTTCGCCGTCCGCGACGCAGCGCCGAAGGCCGAACGCGGTGGCCAGCCGGGCCGCCCGGCGCGCCTCCACCAGCGACTCGTGCAGCCGGGCCAGCGGCCGCGCGGACCCCACTCCGACGGGCAGTTCCAGCGACGGCAGCGGGCGGCGGGCGGCCAGCCCGACCACCCGGTCCGCGCCCGGCTCCGCGAGCAGCACCACGGCGTGGCCGCGCAGGGCCCGCTCCAGCTCCGCGACCGGGCGCCCGTCCGCCGGGCGCGCGTACAGCACCAGGTACTCGCGGTTCTGGTCCAGGCCGAGGGTGCTCGCCGCGGTGGGCAGCCACTCCGTCGGCAACTCGCCCATCAGCAGCTGGCGCAGGAGGAGGGTGCGGTGCTCCTGCTCGGCCTGCACCCGCTCCAGCTCGTGCGTCCGGTGGCCGCGCACCACGGCGGTGGAGACCAGATCGCAGTACGCCCAGAAATCCCGGGTCAGCTCCAGGGTGACCTCGGGGGGCGTGTCGTCGCGCGCGGCGGCGTACAGCGCGTCGAACGCCCGCCGGGTGGTCAGCCGGAACGCCTCCTGGAGCGGCTCCAGTCCGATGCCCTGCTCGGCCCGCAGCGCGCCGAACTCCTCGAACGCCGTCAACTCGCCGGGCGCGGGCTCGCGCCGCTCGCGCAGCGCCTCGATGGCCGGCCCGAGCAGCGCGGCGAGCTCGGCACGTACGGCGTCCTCGTTCCGCTCCCGGTACGCCGGCACCCCGCGGACCACGGCCACCGCCGCCTCCGCCGCCACCCGCTCCAACGGCAACCGCCCGAGCAACCGCCCCCGCTGCCCGGGCGAGCCGACCTCGTCATTCTTGTCCACACCCACAATTCTCACCCCCCTCCCCACCCCCGCCACCGCCCACCCCGCCCGCGCACCACCCCACACCCGCGGAGTGGGAAGTCGGCCGGGCCGACTTCCCACTCCAAGCACGGGCCGAGGAGGGGAGAGAATCTGTAGACCGGTCTGCCTATTTTGGCGCTCGGTCTGGAGTAGAGCGGACGAGCGGGGCGCGACGCGGAGTAGGAAGTCGGCCGGTCCGACTTTCTATGCGGGGTGCCGGGGACGGGGCGGGTGGGGACGGGGCGGGTTCGATGGCGAGTGGGGTCTGTAGACCGGTCTACATAATCGCTGTATGTAGACCGGTCGGTATATTCCGGAGCCGAGTCAGCGGTGGTGAGGGGCGGGGAGGTCCTGTTCGGCCCAGATGGTTTTGCCTTGGCGGGTGTAGCGGCTGCCCCAGCGGGTGGTGAGTTGGGCGACGAGGTAGAGGCCGCGGCCGCCCTCGTCGGTGAGGCGGGCGCGGCGCATTCGGGGCTGGGTGGCGCTGGGGTCGGACACTTCGCAGGTGAGGCGTTCGGCGCGGATGAGGCGGACGTTGACCGGGCCGCCGGCGTAGCGGATCGCGTTGGTGACCAGTTCGCTCAGCACCAGTTCCGTGGTGAACGTGAGCTCCTCCAGTCCCCAGGCCCGCAGTTGAGCGGTGGCCGACTCCCGGACCCGGGCGACCGAGGCCGGGTCCGCCTCCAGCGTCCACCCGGCGGTGTCCTCGGGCGGGACCGCGCGGGTGCGGGCGAGCAGCAGGGTGACGTCGTCGGTGAGGCGGTGGGCCGGGAGGTCGGCGACGAGTCGACGCCCGAGTTCCCGCAGCGGCGACGCGGACGGACCGGACGGACCGGACCGACCGGACGGACCAGCCGGACCGGTCGGCTCCGCGAGGCGGCGGGCCAGTTCGGCCATGCCCTCGTCCAGGTCGTCGTCGTACCCGAGGAGCAGCCCGTCGGTGTACAGGGCGAGGAGGCTGTCCGGGGCCAGTTCGACCTCCGTCACCTCGAACGGCAGCCCGCTCACGCCGAGCGGCGGTCCCGGGCGGACGGGCACGTAGCCGACCGTGCCGTCCGGGGCGGCGACGGCCGGCGGCGGGTGTCCGGCGGAGGCCATCGCACAGCGCCGCGAGACCGGGTCGTACACCGCGTACACGCAGGTCGCGCCGAACGGGACCGCCTCGGGATACCCCGTGGAAAGGGCGGCAGTCGAGCCGTCCGCGTCCGGCCGTTCGGCCTCGACCATCAGTTGGGCGACCAGGTCGTCGAGGTGGACGAGCAGTTCGTCCGGTTCCAGATCGAGGTCGGCCAGTGTGCGGACGGCGGTCCGCAGCCGCCCCATGGTGGCGCTGGCGGCGAGCCCGTGTCCGACCACGTCCCCGGCGACCAGCGCGACCCGGGCTGAGGAGAGCGGGATCACGTCGAACCAGTCGCCGCCGATGCCGCTGGCCGTGTCGGTCGGCAGGTAGGCGCTGGTGGTGGAGACGGCGGTGGTCTCCGCCTCGGAGGGCGGCAGCAGGCTGCGTTGGAGGCCGACGGCGGCGCGGTGTTCGCGCGCGTAGCGGCGGGCGTTGTCCAGGGCGAGGGCGGCCCGGTCGGCGATCTCGCGCAGCAGGGCCAGGTCGGCCGGGAGGTAGGGCGGGCGGTTCGGGGCGCGTCGGACGGTCACCCGGCCGAGCAGGCGGTCGCCGGCCCGTAGGGGCGCGCTCATCGAGTCGGCGGAGTCGGCGAGCGACGCCGCCTCGCCGGGGTCGACGCGCACGGCCGGGGGTGCAGGCGGCAGCGGGGGCGGGGTCAAGGACGGTGGCGCGACGACGGCGGTGCGGCGCAGCGGCAGGAGCCCGTCGCGTCCGGGAGCGGGCTCCTCGCCGGTGAACACGGCCTCGGCGACCTCGACCACCGCCACGTCGGCGAGCCCGGGGGCCGCCCCGCTACCCGCGCCCCCGCCCCCGCCCCCGTCGCCCCCGCCAGGGTCGGCACCCCCGTCGCCCGGCGGGGCGAGGACGGCGGCCAGTTCCTCCGCCGTCCCCGCGACCGACAGCGAGCCGCCGACGGCCGCCGTGGCCCGGTGCAGCAGGGCGAGCCGTTCGCCGGTCCGGTGCAGTTCGGTGACGTCGGTGAACAGCGCGGTCACGCCGATGACCTGCCCGTCCGTCGCCTGCAGTCGGAACGCCGAGATCGCCATCACCGCCCCGCCCGCCGGATCCTCCAGGGTGCGGACGAGTTCCTCCGCGCCGACCAGCGGCCGCCCGGTGCGCAGCACGTCGCGCAGCCCGCGTTCGACCGCCGCCGCGTCCTGCGGCTGGAGGAAGTCGCCGAGGCGCCGTCCGCGCAGGTCCGGAGGGAGGCCGCTGTACGGGAGCAGGTGGGTGTTGGTGCGGACGAGGCGGAGCCGTTCGTCGAACACGGCGAGGCCGACCCGGTCCTGGAGGAACAGTTCGCGGGTGAACGCCCGGTCCTGGCGCGAGCCGGCGATCTGCGCGGCAGGGGCGGCGAGGACGAAGAACGACGGCGCGGGCGCGTCGGGCGCGGTGAGCGGCAGGACCTGGTACGCGACCGGCAGCCGGTCGCCCCGGCCCGAGCGCAGCACCGCCTCCCCGGACCAGCCGACGGCCCGCTGCCGTTCGGTGAGTTCGGACATCGCCGGCCACCCGGCCGGGTCGGCGAGCAGGTCCCGGACGGGGCGGCCGTGGACCTCGGCGGCGTCGAGGGCGAGCAGGCGTGCCGCCTCCGGGGTCCAGCGGACGATGCGGCCGTCCGCGTCGAGCAGGGCGCCGGCGGCGTTGTCGAGGAACGGGGTCCGGCCACGGGGGTCAGGGGGGCCAGGGGTGCCAGGGGGGTCAGGGGCGCCACCCACGCCGGGGGAGGACGGGCCAGGGGGCATGGCGTCCGCCGCGCTCATCCGGTCCGCTCCTCTCCTCCGCCGGAACCAGCTGGAACCAGCACGGGGGCCGGCCCGGGATCTCTCCATCATCCCCCGGCCCGCCGAACCCGCCAGTTCCACGAGGAACGGCAAGGCCGGCGGCGGTGTGCCGACCGGCGCCGCGCAGGGGGTTCTCGGGCGTCGACTCTTATTGTAATCTCCGTCAATAAGCGGCAGGGGCGGGATCCCCGCGCAGGCCACGCACCTGGAGGCAGCCATGGCTCACCCGGCGGCACGCACCCACCAGAGCAAGCTCCACCCCGGCAGGACCCACCCGGGCGGACGGACCCACACCGCGGCCGACGAGGACGTCTCGAAGCGGCTGCTCGACTCCGCCGCCACCCTCTCCTACGACCCGTCCGTCGAGATCGACTGGGACGCCCCGCTCCCGCCCGGGCACTACGGGCTCAACCCCGAGTGGAGCACCCTCTACGGCACCGCGCTCTGGTCTGAGATGGACGAGGCGCAGCGGGTCACCCTCACCCGCCACGAGGTCGGCTCGATCATGACCACCGGCATCTGGTTCGAGATGATCCTCCAGCAGATGGTGCTGCGCGATCAGTACCTCAAGGACCCCGCCAGCGCCGAGTTCCGCTTCGCGCTCACCGAGATCGCGGACGAGTGCCGGCACTCGATCATGTTCGCCCGCGCCTGCGAGAAGATGGGCGTCCCGCAGTACAAGCCGAACCGGGCCATCGCCCAGGCCGGTCGCGCCTTCAAGGCCCTCGCCCGCGGTGAACTCGCCTACGGCGGCATCCTGGTGGCCGAGGAGGTGCTGGACGTCATGCAGCGCGACTGGATGCGCGGCGAGAACGTCCTCGGCATCGTCCGCGGGACCTCCCGGATCCACGTGGTCGAGGAGTCCCGGCACATGAAGTTCGCCCGCCAGGAGATCCGCGAACGGCTGCGCGGGGCGAGCACCCTGCGCCGCCGCAACGCCGCCTTCGGCATCGCGGCGGGGGCGTTCGTCATCGTCAGCAGCATGGTCCACCCGGGCGTGTACGCGGCCGCCGGGCTGGACGTCGGGCGGGCGGTGGCCGAGGCCCGGGCCAGCGAGCACCGGCGGGCGATGATGCGCACCAGCAGCCGCCACCTGATCGCGTTCCTCGCCGAGAACGGCCTGCTCACCAAGGCCTCCACCGGGCTCTACCGCCGCATCCACATGCTCTGAGCCGCACCGGCTCACCCGAACCGCCCACCCGAACCGCCCACCGGAACCCCACGCAGCGAGGACCCCACCCCCGCCATGGCCTACGCGATCACCCGCACCTGCTGCAACGACGCCTCGTGCGTGTCCGTCTGCCCGGTCAACTGCATCCACCCGACCCCGGACGAGCCCGCGTTCGGCCACACCGACATGCTCTACGTCGACCCCGCCGCCTGCATCGACTGCGGGGCCTGCGCCGACGCCTGCCCGGTGGACGCGATCTTCCCGGTCGACCGGCTGATGGGCCCCGACGCGCTCTACGGCGAACTCAACCGCGCCTACTACCGCGACCACCCCACCGACCACGCGTGGGACGCGCCCGTCTTCCCGCGCAGCCTGCCCACCGGCTTCGCGGGGCCGGGCGGGGGCTCGCTGCGGGTCGCCATCGTCGGCACCGGGCCGTCCGCGAGTTACACCGCGCAGGCGTTGTTGCACTCCACCGGCGCCGAGCTCACCATGATCGACCGGTTGCCGGTGGCGGGCGGGCTGCTGCGGTACGGGGTCGCCCCGGACCACCAGTCGACCAAGCGGATCGCCGACAGCTTCGCCTCCGTCTTCCACGACCCGCGGTTGCGGGTCCACCTCAACGTCGAGGTCGGCACCGACCTCACCCACGCCGAACTCGCCGCCCACCACCACGCGGTGGTGTACGCGGTCGGGGCCGCCGCCGACCGCCGGCTCGACGTGCCCGGCGAGGACCTGCCCGGCAGCGTGCCGGCCACCACCTTCGTCCGCTGGTACAACGCCGAACCGACCGTGCCCGCCGATGCGGTCGACCTGACCGGTGGTGCGGTCGACCTGGCCGGTGGCGCGCAACTCGCGGGCGCCGAACGGGCGGTGGTCATCGGGAACGGCAACGTCGCCGTCGACATCGCCCGGATCCTGCTCACCGACCCCGACCGGCTCGCCGCCACCGACATCGCCGACCACGCGCTCGCCGCCCTGCGCCGGAGCCGGATCCGCGAGGTCGTCATGGTCGCCCGGCGCGGGCCCGGACACGCCGCCTGGACCACCCCCGAATTCCTCGCCCTCACCCAACTGCCGGGCGTGGACGTCGTGGTGGACGACCGACCGGTGGTCCGCGCCGACCTCGAAGCCGCCGCGGCCGACCCCACGGCCACCGGTACGGCGGCGCTGCTCGCCGGACTCCCGCTGGAGCGCGTGGACGGCACCCGACCGCCGCGCCCGGGCCGGCGCATCGTGCTGCGCTTCCACGCCACACCCGTCGAACTCCTCGGCGCCGGCCGGGTCGAGGCGGTCCGGCTGGCCGGCCCGGACGCGGCCGGAGCGGACCTGACCGGCCTGGACCCGACCGCTGCCGACCCGGCCGAAACGGACCCGGCCGGAGCTGGCGAGGAGCTCCTGCACGCCGGCCTGGTCGTCCGCTCGATCGGACACCGCGGCATCCCCGTCCCCGGGCTGCCGTTCGACGAGGTCACCGCGACCGTGCCGCACCGGGGCGGCCGTGTGCTCGACCCGGCGACCGGGCGGCCGCTGCCGGGGGCCTACCTGGTCGGCTGGGCCAAGCGCGGGTCCTCCGGCGGCATCGGCGCCAACCGGGCCTGTGCCGCGGAGACCGTCGACGCCCTCCTGGACGACGCCGTCGCAGGCGTGCTGCGCGCGCCCGCGGGCACCCGCAAGGAGTTCGACCGGCTGGTCCGCGACCGTCGCCCCGACGCGCTCGGCCTGCGCCAGCTCCGCGCCATCGACCGGGCCGAACGGGCCCGCGGCGAGGCGACCGGCCGTCCCCGGGTCAAACTCCCCACCGTCCCCGCCCTCCTGGCCGCCGCCGCTCGCCGCTGACACCTGCCGCTGGCACCCGGCGCTGACGCCCGCCGTCGAGCCCGGCGCGGGCGCCCGGCGCCGGTCAGGGCCCGAAGCGCGGCACCACCGCGTACCCCGCCAGCACCAGTTCGCCGATCACCGGCCCGCCGACCGCCTCGTCATACACCAGCGAGGTCAGCCGGCTCGGGAAGCTGTCGACGATCACCCAGCTCACGGCCGCCGCAGGCGCGGGGCCGCTCTCGTCCACCAGGGTCACCACGGCTTCCCGTTGCGCCGGGGTGCCCGCCGTGACGAGCCCGGCCCAGGTGGCGAGCGCCTGGTAACCCGCCGGGTCGCCGCCGCGCAGAGACACGGAGGGAGGCTTGGGCGGCCCGGGCACGGAGCGGGTCGTCCGGTCGGTGCCATTGCGGTAGCGGACCACCTCGAACTCCACGTCCAGGCCCGCGATCTCGCGGAACAGGAAGTCCGTGCCCTGGACGCTGAGCCGGTACCGGTACTCGTCTGCGGACATCCGCTGTGCCGCCCCTTCCGTCGGATCCCCTGCCACCGCCGCCACCATGGCGATTGACGGTACGTCAGATGGCCGTGGCGCCGATGGCGCGCAGGACGTCACCGAGCCAGACGAGGCCGTAGCCGATCGTCCGGTCCTCGTCCTCGATCATCTGCTCCAGGTGCTCCCACGACTCCGACAGCAGGCCGATGGTGAGCTCCGGCGGGTCGTCGTCCACCTTGCCGGCCTCGGTCGGCGGGACCGACCAGTAGGCCTCGTCCTCGACGGTGACCAGGCCGTCGGGGGAGGAGGCCGCGACATGGCGGACCAGGACGTCGAGCGCCCGCCGCAACTCGGCGAGCGGGATCCGCAGCGCGGGCTCGTGCTCCCGCTCCGACTCCATCCCGGCGCTCAACGGCCCAGCACCGCCCCGCCGTTGATGCCGATGATCTGGCCGGTGACGTACCCGGCGGCGGGGGAGGCCAGGTAGGAGACGGCGGCGGCGACGTCCTCGGGGGTGCCCGCGCGGCCGACCAGGGTGGCGGCGATCTTGTCGGCGTGGAAGCCGGGGGTCCAGTCCTCGCCGAAGATCTCGGTCTCGGCGACGTAGCCGGGGGCGAGGACGTTGACCGTGATGCCGTCCGGCCCGAACTGGCGGGCCAGGCCGAACGCCCAGCCGTGCAGGGCGGCCTTGGCGGCGGCGTACGAGCCGGCCGAATGCGCGCCGGCTCCGCCACGCTGGGCGGCGGCCGAACTGATCAGGATCAACCGGCCGCCCGGGCGACGGAGTTGGTCCGCGAGGGCGGTCGTGAGCAGGACGGCGGTGAGCAGGTTGGTGTCGAGGTCGCGCCGCCAGGCGTCGGCGAGTGCCTCCAGGGACGCGTCGGCGGGCGGGGTGATCACCGCGCCCGCGTTGTTGACCAGGACGTCCACCGGCCCGAGCGCCGCGATCGCGCGCGCCGCCTCGGTCACCCGCGCGGCCACCGTCAGGTCGACGGCGATCGGCACCACGCCCGCCCCGAGCTCGGCCGCCGTCCGCGCCAGCACCTCGGCCCGCCGCCCCAGGATCACCACCCGGTAACCCTGCCCGACGAGCTCCGCCGCGATCGCCCGCCCGATCCCGGTCCCACCCCCGGACACCACCGCCGTCCGCCGCCGCTCCTGCTCCAGCCCCTGTCCCTGCTCCAGCTCCGCCACCACTCGGCACCCCCACCACGTCGACTGTTCCGGCGGCCGATCCTACTCACCGGTAGTCACCGGGGTGACGAGTACTCACGGCCCCGCGAGCAACAGCACGATGCGGATCTCGTCTTCCCCGACCCGGTACCCCAGTGTCATGCCCGGTGTCGCGTCGTCGCCGGGGACGGTGACGACGCGACCGGACACGTCGTCGCCGGGTGTGTAGGGCAGCCCGAGCTCCGGGTCGCGCCGGACGCTGCGGAGGGTGTGGAGGAACCGGCGCCGCTGGTCGGCGGTGAGTCCGGCGACGGCGGGGCGGACGGTGTCGTCCAGGAAGACCGGGAGGAGATCAGACATCGCTCTCCTCCCAGTCGGGGAACAACTCGGCGAGCGGCGTGCCCGGGCGGTCGAAGGCGGTGCGCAGGGCATGTTCGATCTCGGGAACCGTACGCAGGTGCAGCAGGTGCTTCCAGCCCTTGAGGTATTCCCGGATCTCGTGCAGCGGCACGTCGTCGATCTCGGTCTCGAAGCGTTCCAGGTCGGCGCCGGTGAGGATCCCCCGGAACTCGCGGATCGTCCGCGGGCCTTCCGCGGGCAGACGGGGTTGGAGGGGTTGGGCGCTCACGTGGTGCCTCGCTTCGGCGGGACGGAGTGGACCGAGTGGACCGCCGCGGGTGCGGCCCTCCGAAACTACCGCTCGGCCGCGCACGATTCCCGGGGATCCGCCCGACCCGAAAAGGTCGGATGGTCCGCTCGTCGATCCGTCCGATCACCTGATGGTCGGTTCGCCTGTCCGCCTGTCCGCCTGTCCGCCTGTCCGCCCGTCCGCTCGTGGGCTCGTCAGCTGAAGAGGGTGGCGAGGTCGAGGGGGGTGACGAGGTAGGTGTCGGTGGCGGGGTCGTGGGCGTGGAGGAGGGCGGTGTGGCCGGCCGGGATGGCGGGGTCGCCGGGTGGGGTGCGGACGGCGAGGAGGGCGGGGGAGCCGTCGTCGCTGGTGGTCTCGGCCCAGCCGGCGTCCGTGGTGGCACCGCCCGGCAGGACGGCGCAGGCGCGGCCGACCAGCGGGAAGGGGACGGAGGCGGGGAGGATGTCGGCTTCCCCGGGCGCGGCGTCGATGTGGGGACCGGCGCCGCGCCCCCCGTTGCGGGTGTCGATGGTGCGGCCGACGTCACGTCCCCCGGACGTGACGTCGGCCCCGAGGCCGCTGAGCAGGGCCAGCAACCAGTACTCGGCGGTCACCATCAGGGTCGGAAAGCCCGGCGCGGCCTCGAAGTGCCCCCGCATCCGCGTCGCCCCCCGGCTTTCCGTTCGGCGCCGGACCCCCCGTGCGCCTCGGTGATCCTGGCAGGCGCGAAGCCCCCCGCACACTGCCAGGATCCGGCAATCTTGACGGCGTTTTGACACCCGAAAACAGCCGGAAAGCACAAGCAACGCGCGGGTCGCTCAAACGTCTGAAACGTTCGGAGCAGGCAGGAGGCCAGGAGGCCAGCAGGGCGGGCGCGCAGGAGGCCACGCGGGCCCGCGCGGTCACTGCGGGCACAGCGGCTGCTCCGGCCACTCCAGCAGGCGGGCGCCCATCACCGCCGTCTCCAGGGTGTAGCGGTGCAGCGCGTCGGCCGGGTCGTAGCCGGTCAGGGCGTGGATGCGCTCCAGCCGGTAGCCGAGGGCGCGGACGCTCAGGCCGAGCCGCCGGGCGGTCTCCGCGTTCACGTACCCGGCCTCCGCCTGGACGGTGATGGTCTCCAGCAGCGGGCGGGCGCCGCCGCGGGCGGTGGTGAGCGGGCCGAGGACGGTCCGGACCAGGTCGGCCATCGCGGCGCGGTCCCGCATCAGCACCGGGAAGACGAGCAGCTCCTCGGCGCGCAGCCGCTTCGCCGGCAGACCGAGCCGTTCCGCGTACTCCAGGGTGCCGAGGGCCTCCTCGTAGCTGCGCACGACGCCGCCGGTGCCGGCGTGCCGGCGGCCGGTGGCGACCCGGAGGGCGGGGAGGTAGCCGGGGCCGGGGCGCAGGGCGAGGTCGGTGAAGGCGGTGAGGACGGCCTGTTCGCCGTCGGAGGCGATGCAGACGAGCCGGCCGTCGCGGGCGACCAGCAGCAGGGTGCGGTCGTCGAACCGGCCGGTCAGCTCGCGCAGCACCCGGTGGGCGGCGGGGGAGCCCTCCAGGTAGGCCTCGGCGGCGACGGCGACCGCGACGGTGTAGCCGGCGGCCAGCCGCAGGCCGAACCGTTCGGCGCGTTCGGCGAGCCGGCCGAGGTCGCTGCGGCCGTGCAGCAGGTCGTTGACGAGCTCGCGGCGGTTGGCCTCCTCCTGGCGGACGGCCATCCGCTGGGCGCGTTCGTGGCCCTCGCCGAGCGCGCCGAGGGCGGCCTGGGTGGCGGTGAGCACGGCGTCGCCGATGCGGCGCAGTTCGGCGGCGGTGACGGCGGTGGGGCCGGGGAGGCTCTGCCAGGCCGCGCGGGTGGCGCCGAGGCAGGTGCCGACGAGGTCGCGCAGGCCGTGTCCGGCTTCGGCGCCGCGCTCGCCGAGTTCGCGCAGCCGCTCCAGTTCGGCGCGGCGCAGCAGCCGGCCGGTGCGGGAGACGTCGCTGAGCAGGTCCAGACAGTGGTGGGCCAGCTCGTCGGGGATGTCGGGTCCGCCGGGTCGGTCGGGGGTGCCGTTGCCCACCGTCATGTCGTCGTGTCCCGCCCCGGTCCGTTGGTGCCGCCGGGCCGGTCGGCCGACGGCTTTTCCGCTGGTCAGCCCGCTGATCGGCGCGTTGGTCGAACGGCTGATCGGCTGCTCCGGGCGGGCATGCTACCGGGTCGGCGCCGGACGGTGTGGCGGTTCGGCCGGACCGCCGTCGCCGGACGGGGTTCAGGTGGCCGTCAGACGCCCGGCGACCGGTCGCGGTAGTGCAGCACGAAGCGCGCGCTGCTCCCGTCGATCCGCCGCCGCACGTACAGCGCGGGCGCGCCGTCGGGCGTGCAGCTGACGCCCTCGCGGACCAGCAGCGGGGTGCCCGGCGGCACGCCGAGCAGTTCCGCGTCGGCGAGGTCGGCGCCGATCGCGCCGAACGCCCGCCAGTCGTACTCCAGCTCCACCCCGGCGGCGCGGGCCAGGTCGAGCACCATGTTCCCGGCCCGGCCCGGCCGGACCAGCTCGGCCTCCAGCGGGCCGGACGGCACCCAGTAACTGCTCACCACCCGGGCCCGCCCGCCGAGTCGGATCACCGTGTCCACCCGGGACAATTCCTCGACGGCACGGCCCAGTTGGCGGGCCGCCTCGTCGTCCTCGGCGGAACCGGCCACCGGTCGCGCGGCCACCACGTACTCGCCGTCCCCCTCGACGGCGCCCGGCACGTCCTCATCCCTTTCGGGCGGCAGTGCGGTGTGCACGCTGCCGAGGTCGACCCGCTGGCTGCGCGGGTCGACGGTGATCGAGATCCGGACGGCGGGCGGGCGGACGAAGGTCCCGACGCCCCGGCGGATCTCCAGCACGGCGGCCCGCTCCAGTTCGGCGACCGCCTGCCGGACGGTCAGCCGGTTGACGCCGAACTCGGCGCTCAGCTCGGGCTCGCTGGGCAGCCGGGCGCCCGCCGGGTAGGTGCCGGCGTCGATGCGCTCCTGGAGCTGCCGGGCGAGGCGGCGGTACAGCGGGGTGTCGCTTCGGGGCGACTGCGGGTGGGTTGCCACGCACCCGATCCTACGGAGCCGACGGAGGTCCCCGTTCGCCTCCGCTTGCCTGCCGCCGCCTCCACCAGGTACACATCTAGACATCTAGATGTCCTCGCGCAGCTCATGCTCCACCCCGCCTCGCCCCACGTCGAAAGGCGCCCCGCCGTGACCCTGGTCAACTTCCGCGACCCCGCCGTCCTCGCCGACCCCGACGGCCGCTGGATCCGCCCCGGCGTGCTCCACCGCTCCGCCCAGCCCTTCCCGGCCGCCGACGCCGCGATCGTCGACCAGCTGCGCGACGCGGGCATCCGCACCGTGGTCGACCTGCGCGGCGTCGACGAGGTCGAGGCCGCCGACTGGAGCGCGGTGGAGGCCGACGGGGTCGAGGTCGTCGCCGCACGCATCCAGCCCACCGGCCCGGCCCTGGACGAGGCCGCCCGCACCATGACCACCGCCGCCGACCTCGGCACCTTCTACCTCCTCATGGCGGAGTCCGCCCCGCAGGCCGTCGCGCTCGCCGTCGAGGCCGCCGCCCGGCCCGGCGGTGTGCTGCTGCACTGCGCCGCCGGCAAGGACCGCACCGGCCTGGTCACCGCCCTGCTGCTCGACCTGCTCGGCGTCCCGGCGGAGGAGATCGTGGCCGACTACGCCCGGACCACCGCCGCGCTGCCGCAGATCTTCGAGGGCCTCGCCGTCCGCTACCGCAGCGCCCTGAACGACCACCGCGCCGCCTCGCTGACCATCCCGGCCCCGCTGCTGGAGGCCCCGGCCGGCGCGATGACGGCCTTCCTCGACCTGATCCACACCCGCCACGGCGGCCCCGAGGCCTTCCTGACCCACTGCGGCGTCCCCGCCGACACCCTCACCACCTTCCGCACCAAGGCGGCCGCTGCTACTGCCGCCGCTGGGGGAGCCGCGAGCTGACCCGCCCGGACGTACGGCCGAACCGGCGGGGGAGGATGTGCCCCGGATCGGTACGGATACGGGGAGGTCACCGGTGGCGACGCCGCTGTGGTGGGAGGAGCTGGTCGGCATCAGCCAGGCCCTGGCGGATGCCGACCGCGCCGCGGTCGAGCGCTGGCGAGGCCCGGTCGTGGACACCGCCGAGGAGGACGAGGACGACGTCCCGCCGCTGACGGTCCGGCTGGGCACCCTCGGGGCGGTCTTCGGCGAACAGTCGGCCGAGTTCGCCCCGGAGCAGAGCCGGCGGGTGCTGCGACTCCTGGAGCGGATCCTGGCGGAGGGCGGCGACGAGGACGGGACGGCCGTCGCCACCGGGTTCTTCGAGGCGGTGCTGAACGCCTGGGACGAGGGGTTCGACCTCAGGTCCGTCTGGACGGACGTGGGGCCGCAGTCGCGTGCCCACTGCCGTGCGTGGAACGACTTCACGGGCGTCAGGACACCCCGCTGGATGCGCTGAGCCCGTCCCGTTCTCCGCTGCCCGTCCCGTGTTCTCCGCCGTCCCGGCTCCGTTCTAGAGCTCGGAGTCCTCCGCCTTCTCGTTCCAGGGGACGTCGCACAGCCCGGGCGTCGGCCGGTCGGGTGACGGCAGGCCGGAGTCGGCCTGGAACCACACCACGACGAGTCGGGAGTAGTGGAGGACGGGCTCCAGCGTGGGGTCCACCGCCTCGGAGATGAAGAACCCCGTGCACAGCACGAGGGGGAGTTCCTCCATCGGGCCGAAGGTGGGCCGTCGGATCTCACGCTGAACCCGGGGCGGCTCCGCCAAGTGGACAGGCAAGGAGGGGTAGTGCTTCTCCGCCTGCCGGACCGCGGTGGTCACGATCCCGTCGTTCATCTCCCGGGTCGGGTAGCCCATCAGGAGTCCCTCGTAGGTCAACTCCATGTGGAGCCTGGAGAGTTTGATCGAGCGTCCCGAACCGAGGACCGTCTGCGCCAGTTCCATGCCGGGCAACCTACCGGCCCGCGCCGCCGCTGGTAACCCCACCGCCGCGCTGCCTTGATCACGTGCTTGATCGCGTGCTTGATCACGTGCCCGGAAAACCGTTCGCCCGCTGCCGGGCCAGGTGGCAGGGTCTGTCCGTATGCAGCAACTGCACGAGATCCGGGCCGACTTCGACGCCGAGACGATCGTGATCTACCAGGCCTACGCCCCGGCCGTCGCCGAACCGGCGCTGGCGGCGGGGCGGTTCGTGCCGCCGTTCTCCTTCGGGCGGATGACGTGGATCAAGCCGTCGTTCCGCTGGCTGATGCACCGCAGCAACTGGGCGCGCAAGCCGGGGCAGGAGCGTGTGCTGGCGGTCCGGATCACCCGGGCCGGGTGGGAGGAGGCGCTGGGGCGGGCCGTGCTCACCACCGCCGACCCGGAGGCGCTCGCCCGCGCCGAGGTGCACGTCCAGTGGGACCCGGAGCGCTCGCTGCGCGGCGCGGCGCTGAACCAGTACAGCATCCAGGTGGGCGTGGGCCGCACGCTGATCCGGACCTTCGCCGAGGAGTGGATCACCGGGATCACCGACCTCACCCCGCAGGTCCGGAAGATCGCCGAGCTGGTCCACGGCGGCCGCACCGCCCAGGCCCAGCGCCTCCTCCCACCCGAGCGCCCCTACCCCCTCCCGCACCCCCTCGCGGCACGACTGGCAGGGGCCCGACAGTCAGCGCGGCCCGAACTCGCCAGCGCTGACGGCGCTGACGACTCCGGACGCGGCGACGGTGCTGTCCGACCACGTGGCGCGCTGGAGCTGAACCCGCTTCCCCTCTCCTCCACTCTCCGCCGATCACCGGGCGAGAACAAGACTGCAATTTTTTCCCGCGAGGCCGGACACTCCTGGTGGGCGCGCTGAACGATGCGCCGCGCCCTCCCCACCCCCTCACCAGGAGGACACCCATGCCCGGAACCTGGGACCCCCACGGCAGCCTTCACCGCACCCTGTGGATCGGCGGAGCGCAGTGGGCCGGCAAGACCACCGTCGCCGAACTGCTCGCCGAGCGGTACGGGTTGACCGCCTACCACTACGACTTCCACGACGCGCGCGGTCACCAGGCGCGCCGGATCGCCCGGCGGGTCGCGACCGGTGCGCCCACCGCCGACCCCACACCGGACGGGATGTGGGTGGACCGTTCGCCGGAGGAGCTGGCGGCCGAGACGCTGGCCGGCTTCCCCGAGCGGTTCGGCTGGGTGCTGGACGACCTGCGGGCACTGTCCGCCGGGCGGCCGCTGCTCGCCGAGGGGTGGGGCCTGCGGCCCGAACTCGTCCACCCGCTGCTGTCGGACTCGCCGGACCGGATGGTCGTCCTCGTCCCCACCGAGGAGTTCCGGCAGCACCAGATCCGCACCTTCCCCCGGGCCGGCGCGCTGCAGGCCGACGTCAGCGATCCGGCCCGCGCCCAGGCCAACCGGGTCGCCAGGGACCGCCTGGTCGCCGCCGACGCCGTCGACCACGCCCGCCGCCTCGGCATCCGCGTCATCGAAGTGGACGGCACCGAGCCCGTCACCGCCACCGCCGACACCGTCGCCACCCACTTCGCCCGCCACCTCCCCGCCCCGGAAGCCGCCTAGCGCGGCTCGCCGGAGTGCGGGTCCAGGCCCGCGTCCCAGCGTCGTTGCTGCTCCAGGGTGTGCACGTACCGGATGGCGCGCCCGCGCAGGTCGACGCTGATCGGGTAGGGGTCGAACTCGTCCAGGAGCAGCCCGCGCAGGAAGTCGGCCATCCCGTACGGGTACAGGGTGAAGTCCTCGCGGGTGTGCCGGCCGCAGACCAGCACCGGCCACCGGTCCGGATCGGGATCGGTGGTGAGCCAGCAGAGGATGTCGGCGCCCGACGTGACGCCCCAGGCGAGCAGGTGCGCCGGGTCGAGGTCGAGGCCGTCCTGGCCGCCGAGCATCTCCCAGGTGTACCGGACGTTCTCGGTCTCCTCCGCGAAGGCGTCGGGCGACCAGCGGACGCCCTCCTTGGGGAGCGGCGCGAGGACGACGAGCTCGCCGGTCGACCCGCCGCCGTAGACGGACATGAAGGCCGTGTAGTCGCGCGGGAACCGGGTGCCCCAACGGGCTTCGGCGGCCGTCCAGTCGACCCGCTCGTCCGCGCCGTGGTCGGGCGGCAGGACGCCGGTCAGTGCGGCGATGCCCGTCGGGCCGCCCTGTTGCTCCGGTCTCTCCATGGCATTCCCTTCGATCCGATCGGAAGCGATCCGGTCGCCGGGATCCTATGCGGGTGGCCGGACGACGAAGGGGGCCGCCTCCCCGGCACGATCACTGGGATGGGAGGCGGCCCCCGGTCCGGGGCCGGTCGTCACTTACGCTGCGGATTGGGCATCGACGGCGTTGTTCTGACCGGCCACGATCTTCCACCCGGCCGCCTGACGGGCCACCACGTAGAGGGCGGCGCCGTGCGGGCCCTCGACGGGGCGGCCGTCGGCGTCGGTGGGGGTCTGGGTGACGTTGACGGCGATCACATCGTCGGCGATCGCGAGCAGCTTCGTGACCTCGTAGCGGGCGAAGGAGTTCCGCAGGAACCCCTGCAGGGCCGGGGCGCTGGACTCGATGACCGCCGTACGCCCGTCGAGCCGCCTGCCGAGCGCGTCGGTCCAGGACGCCCGTTCGCCGAACAGCGAGCCCAACGCGACCGCGTCCTTGGTGTTGAAGGCCTGCTCCAGCGCCGCGACCACCCCGGTCACGGCCTCCCGCACGTCCGCCGGAACGTCCCCCGCCACGAGCAGCTCGCCAGCCACGATCCCGACACCTCTCCTCGGCCCCCGTACGAAGCGGCGATGATCACCGCCGAACCCCCATTCGACAACATGAACCGCACTTGAGGTCAAGCCCGGTGCCCAGCCGCCGGGCGCCGGTACGCGGCGGCCACCTGGAGCAGCCAGGCGATCTCCTCGCGCGGCGTCAGGCAGGGTGGGTGGTCGGGCTCCGGGGGCATGCCGCCGACGGGGGGACGGCCGTGGGCCTGGTGGTGCAGCGCGGCGCGCAGCCACTCCGCCTCGGCCCGGGCCCCGGCCCGCTCGTCGAGGGCGATACACCCGGCGGACCCGGCCGGGCCGGCGGGACCGCCCGCTGGGACCGGCCCGGGCGGCGCGGGCACGGTGTCCCGCAGGGCCAGGGCCGCGTCCCGGATCTCGAAGGCCCGGTGCGCGAGGTCCAACGACCGGTCCCCGTAGGCGAACAGCGCGCGGACGCGCCCGCGCGGGCTGCCGAACACCACGTGCGGCACCGCGTGGACCAGGTCGGACCAGAGCGGGTGGAGACGCCACATCGCGCTCTGGTCGCGGACGTAGCGGAGCGCGATCCGCAGGGGCGGCATGGAGATGCCGAGGACCAGCAGCAGGGCGCCGACGGCCGGAAGGAGTTCGGCGACCGCGTCGTCGACGGGGATGGGGCGGCCGGTGACCGGGTCGATCGGCGCGTTCCCGTGCCGGGCGATGAACGCCACCCGGTAGACGGTGTAGCCGAACCCGACCGCGCAACCCGCGGCCAGCAGTCGTACCCCGGTGCGCAGCAGGCCGCGCGGCACGTCGAGCCGGTTGGTCCAGAACAGGTGGGCGGCGAGCGCCGTGGCCACGCCGAGGAAGAGGTAGTAGACGGCGAGGTAGAGCTGGACGACCGGGTCGCCGTAGTAGGCGTCGATGCTGTCGGGGACGATCGCGTCGTGCTTGAAGAAGCCGATGAACAGCACCGCCAGGACCAGCCCGGCCACGAGGGCGAGCCGGTGCCGGAGCCGGGCCGAGCCGACGAGCTGACCGGGGCGGCCGTGGATGGCGTAGACGTAGTCGAGCAGGAAGGTGGCGGCGGCGAGGCCGAGCAGGTGCTTGACGAGGACGGAGACCTCGGGAACCCCGGTGGCCGACTCCATGAACCGGGCGATCACCGGCGGCCGGGTGCTGAGCCCGAGCGCCATCGTCGCCAGGGTGGCCCAGAGGGCACGCGACGCGGGGGAGGAGGGAGCGCGGAACGCCGACGGCGCTCGCCAGAGGGTGACGGCCCAGAGCAGGGCGGGGATCAGGACGGAGAAGACCGGGCGCATCAGCCTCGCCGCCGGTGCCGGAGTGGCCGTATCGGGTGGAGGAGGCTGTCGGTGAGGCGTCTCGACGCGGCGGTGCTAGCCCGGTCCGGGCTGGGGCGGTCGGTGCTCGCGAGATCGGTCAGCAGCAGGGCTATCATCTCGGCCTCCTGTTCTTCGACGGTGGTGTAGCTGGTGCGGCCCACGCCCATGGCCTGGGCGATGAACTCGGGAGTGAGGTCCGGCATCAGACTCGTGAGGTGCTGGAGTTCGAGGACGCCGGTGTGCCCGCAGACGACGTGGCCGAGCTCGTGGAGCTTGATCAGGTCCTGGTGGGCGGGGGTGGTGCGCTCTTCGTAGAGGATGACGTCGATGCTGGGGAGGGCGATCCAGAGTCCGCAGGGGGCGTCGCGGCCCAGTGACGGCAGGGGCTCCATGACGATCGGCCGGCCGCGCCGCCGTTCCAGCGAGGCGCGGAAGCCCTCGACGGTGAACGGAGCGGGTAGGTCGAGGCCGGCCAGGATGCCCTCACAGCGCTTACGGAGGCCCCGGGGAAGTGACATGGTACGGAAAGGTTCCTTCAGGGCGGGAGCGGGCGTCACGGGTACGACCGATGTGCCGCCACATGGGTTGTGTTCCCGTGCTCAGTGGCCGGTCGTCGCCGAATCGGGACCCGTCTGACCGGCGGCGCCGTCCTCCAGGCTCTTGAGCCGGTCCGCCAGCGCGAGCAGCATGTGGAGGCTGCCGTCGGACAGGCCCGAGGCGCGCTGGACGAGACTGACCACCTCGGCGTTGCCGAGCGCCTGCCGGAGTCCGCCGAGCTTCTCCAGCCGCTCCAGCTGCTCGTCCACGGCCGTCGTCCGCGCGTCGTCCAGGAAGTAGGCGGCGCCCTGCTGGATACCGAAGCCGCGGCCGAGCCAGTCCAGGGTCTCGACGGTCGGGTTCGGGGTCTGACCCTTCTGGGTCACGCCGTGGTGCAGGTTGCGGATCGTGTCCTTGGAGATGACGTCGCGGCCGGCGATCCGGTTGATCCGCTCGGCCAGCTCGCGGTAGGTCGGGGCCCGGCCGCCGGCTCGGGCCGCCTCGCGGGTGATCAGCGCGTCGATCTTGTCGGCGATGAGGGCGGCACGGCCCGGGGCGGTGGGGGCAACGGGGGCGCCAGGGCCCTCCGGCTCGCCTGCGTGCACGTCTCTCACCTCCGATCGGATACCTCAACGCTATCGCCATCACTCCGAGCGATGATTTAACTAGCCATTTCCCCTATGGGCGCTTGGTCCATCGGGCGGACCGTCAAGCGGCGTGATCCAGCCGCTCATTGGCGCGAAGTGTGCAGTCCCGGGGGTGATTGTGCGGACGCGGAACGTCTCGTAGAGTGACTCCCCGTTGGCGATTTAAATCGCCAAAATTTTCCGGCAATGATCAAGGAGACACCTGTGTCCGCTCAGCGTGCTGCTCTGCGCTCGACGTCCGTACTCGCCTCGATAGCCCTCTCCGTGCTGGCTCTGGGCACCGTTCCGACCGCCCACGCCGCCCAGCCGGAGCCGACCGCCGGCGCGGCGGCCTCTGTCCAGGAGAGCGAGGGTGGGGCGGGGCAGCCGATTTTCGACTTTGCGTCCAGTGTCGACGCTGCGTCGGCACTGGCGGCGGGTCCGACTGTCACCCGGTCTGAGGCGCTCGCCAGGGCCGCAACCTGGGTCCCGCTGGGCCTCAGGTACGGCGGGGGCCTCTTCCATGATGGTTACCGTCAGGACTGCTCTGGCTATGTCTCGATGGCGTGGAAGCTCCCCACTGCGCCGTACGGTGGGGCCACTACTGACATGTACCTTCCGACCGGGGTTGCGTCCAGGATCAGCAAGAGCGACCTCAAGGCGGGCGACGCGCTCCTCAACCCCGCGAGGGGCCTTTCCGGCCACGTGGCCCTCTTCGACCACTGGACCGACGCCAGCCAGACCTCCTACGTCGCCTATGAGTTCACTGGCAGCGGCGTTTTCCACCACACGATTCCGTACCCCTACTTCTCCGGCCACGGTGAGTTCTTCCCGGTCCGCAACAACAGCATTGTCGACGACGTGGTGCCGCCGAAGCCCGCGAAGCTCCGCCTGGACTTCAACGGTGACGGCAAGGCCGACATCGCCGGGAAGCTGTCCGACGGCAGCCTGCTGCTCTGGACGGGCCACGGGAACGGCTCGCTCAACACCGCGTCCGGCTACGCCATGTGGCCGGGTACCGGGTTCGGCCAGGTGAGCGATCTGGTGGCGGCGGACTTCAACGGTGACGGGAAGACGGACGTCGCGGGGAAGCTGTCGGACGGGAACCTGCTGTTGTGGACGGGCAACGGCGACGGCTCGCTGAACACCGCCTCCGGCCATGCGATGTGGCCGGACAACGGTTTCAAGGACGTGAGTGGCCTGGTCGCCGGTGACTTCAACGGTGACGGCAAGGCCGACATTGCCGGGAAGCTCGCCAACGGGAGCCTGCTGTTGTGGACCGGCAACGGCAACGGCCAGCTGAACACCAACTCCGGCTACAGCATGTGGCCCGACGGTGGCTTCGGTCAGGTCAGCAACCTGGTGGCGGCGGACTTCAACGGTGACGGCAAGACTGACGTCGCCGGAAAGCTGTCGGACGGGAACTTGCTCCTGTGGACGGGCAGCGGCGACGGCTCGCTCAACACCGCCTCCGGCTACGGCATGTGGCCGGACAACGGCTTCAAGGACGTCGACAACCTGGTCGCCGACGACTTCAACGGTGACGGCAAGGCTGACATCGCCGGCCGCGCCTCCGGCGGCGCGCTGCTGCTGTGGACCGGCAATGGCGGCGGCCAGCTGAACACCGCCTCCGGCTACGGCATGTGGCCCGACGACGGTTTCAAGGCCGTCAACCCCCTCATCGGCTGACCGACGGCACACCCACGCTCGCCGGGGCCCTGCCGCACTGCTCGCCGCAGGGCCCCGGCGCTCCTCCATGCTGCCCGACGACGAACCGAAGGAACCCCATGCGTCGACGCATACTCCGCTCCCTCGCCTGCCTGCCGCTCGCCGCCGCGTGCGCCACACTGTTCACCGCCCAGGAGGCCTCGGCCGCCTCGATCGCGACCTGGGACAAGATGGCCCAGTGCGAGGCCAGCGGGAACTGGGCCGCCAACACCGGCAACGGCTACTACGGCGGACTCCAGTTCGCCGCCAGTACCTGGACCGGTTTCGGGGGAACCGCGTACGCCCCGCGCGCCGACCTCGCCACCAGGTACCAGCAGATCGAGATCGCCGAGAAGGTGCTCAAGGTCCAGGGCACGAACGCCTGGCCGTACTGTTCCCGCGTCGTGGGCCTGGCCAAGGACACGAGCAGCCCGGTCTATCCCACCGTCAAGCGCCCGCGCCTGGACTTCAACGGCGACGGAAAGGCGGACATCGCGGGCAGGCTGTCCGACGGCAGCCTGCTGCTCTGGACGGGCCACGGGAACGGCTCGCTCAACACCGCGTCCGGCTACGCCATGTGGCCGGGTACCGGGTTCGGCCAGGTGAGCGATCTGGTGGCGGCGGACTTCAACGGTGACGGGAAGACGGACGTCGCGGGGAAGCTGTCGGACGGGAGCCTGTTGCTGTGGACGGGCAACGGCGACGGCTCGCTCAGCACCGCCTCCGGCCATGCGATGTGGCCGGACAACGGTTTCAAGGACGTGAGTGGCCTGGTCGCCGGTGACTTCAACGGTGACGGCAAGGCCGACATTGCCGGGAAGCTCGCCAACGGGAGCCTGCTGTTGTGGACCGGCAACGGCAACGGCCAGCTGAACACCAACTCCGGCTACAGCATGTGGCCCGACGGTGGCTTCGGTCAGGTCAGCAACCTGGTGGCGGCGGACTTCAACGGTGACGGCAAGACTGACGTCGCCGGGAAGCTGTCGGACGGGAACTTGCTCCTGTGGACGGGCAGCGGCGACGGCTCGCTCAACACCGCCTCCGGCTACGGCATGTGGCCGGACAACGGCTTCAAGGACGTCGACAACCTGGTCGCCGACGACTTCAACGGTGACGGCAAGGCTGACATCGCCGGCCGCGCCTCCGGCGGCGCGCTGCTGCTGTGGACCGGCAATGGCGGCGGCCAGCTGAACACCGCCTCCGGCTACGGCATGTGGCCCGACGACGGTTTCAAGGCCGTCAACCCCCTCATCGGCTGACCCAAGGCCATAAAGCCACAAGGCCACAAAACAACAGGACAACAGGACAAGGTGATCACCATCAGCATCCGTCGCGCCCTGCTGGCCGTCAGCGGCTGCCTCGCGCTCTCCGCCACCACAGTCGGAGCGGCCACCGCCGCCCCTGACCCGGGCCCCAAGTCCACCACCAAGCCGGTGACGTACCTCGGCCACCGGTTCACCGTCCCCGCCGACTGGCCGGTGATCGACCTCGCCGCCGATCCCTCGGCCTGCGTCCGCTTCGACCGGCACGCGGTCTACCTCGGTACCCCGGGTGACGGGGCGAGTTGCCCCGCGCACGCCGTCGGCCGCACTGAGGCCCTGCTGGTCGAGCCGGCATCCGCCGACGCCGCGACCGGTGCCACGACCGACCCCGCGGACCACGAGCTCACCGCCACGGCGGCCGGCATCCGGGTCACCGGCACCTACGACCTCGACGAGGGGCTCGTCCGCGGCATCATCGCCGGCGCGGGGCTGTCGAAGGGCAAGGCCGCGTTCGCCGAGAGCCCAGCGGCCCAGAGTCCGGCGGCAACGGCCGTCGCCGCCCTCCCGGCCGACAGCACCGACTTCACGGGCAAGGGCTTCGACACCTGCACCGCTCCCACGTCCGACTTCATGAAGGCCTGGAAGGCGAACTCGCCCTACGGCGCCGTCGGCATCTACATCGGTGGCAGCACCAGGTCCTGCCTTCAGCCGAACCTCACCGCCGACTGGATGCGGCAGCAGGCCTCCGACGGTTGGCGGTTCATCCCGATCTACGGTGGCCCCCAGGCCGCGAAGATCACCAACCCCACGGCCGAAGGTGTGCGCGAGGCGGACTACGCCATCGCCAACGCGGCGGCGCTCGGGCTCGGTCCGGGCAGCGTGCTCTACTACGACATGGAGCACTACACCAATCCCCAGTACGGCTCCACCGTCGCCGGTTTCGCCTCGGCGTGGACCAACCGCCTGCACGAGCGCGGCTACCGTTCGGGGGTCTACAGCAGCTCGTCCAGCGGCATCGCCGACATCGTTCGGAACCGGAACAACGGCTACACCGTCCCGGACGTGCTGTACTCCGCCTTGTGGAACGGCGTGGCCAACACCACCGACCCCGCCATCCCGGGCGACCTGTGGGCCAATCACCAGCGCATCCACCAGTACAGCGGCGATGTGATCGAGACCTGGGGCGGCCTCAGCCGGAAGGTCGACCGGGACTACCTCGACGTCGCCCCCTCCGCCACCCCGAACCCCCAGCCCAACCCCATCGACCCCGCGCGCGTGGACTTCAATGGTGACGGCAAGCGGGACGTGGCCGGCCGCGCCCCGGACGGCGCGCTGCTGCTGTGGACGGGCAACGGCAACGGCCAACTCGACCCGACCAGCGGCCACGCCATGTGGCCGGACACCGGCTTCGCCCAGGTCAGCGACATGGTGGCGGCGGACTTCAACGGGGACGGCAAGACCGACGTCGCGGGGAAGCTGCCCGACGGCAACCTCCTCCTCTGGTCCGGCAAGGGCAACGGCACCCTCGACCCGGCCACCGGCTACAGCATGTGGCCGGACAACGGCTTCAAGGACGTGAGCGGCCTGGTCGCCGGGGACTTCAACGGTGACGGCAAGGCCGACATCGCCGGGAAGCTCTCGGACGGCAACCTGCTGCTCTGGACGGGCAACGGCAACGGGACCCTCAACACCCAGAGCGGCTACGGCATGTGGCCCGACAACGGCTTCAAGGACGTCGACAACCTCGTCGCGGGCGACTTCAACGGTGACGGCAAGACGGACATCGCCGGCCGCGCCTCCGGCGGCGCGCTGCTGCTCTGGACGGGCAACGGCAACGGGACCCTCAACACCCAGAGCGGCTACGGCATGTGGCCCGACAACGGCTTCAAGGACGTCGACAACCT
>NZ_JBFBDO010000077.1:0-8574 GCF_040683335.1 Kitasatospora sp. NPDC093806 | reverse complement strand
CGTCGCGGGCGACTTCAACGGTGACGGCAAGGCCGACATCGCGGGCCGTGCCTCCGGCGGCGCGCTGCTGCTGTGGACGGGCAACGGCAACGGTCAGCTGAACACCGACAGCGGCTACGGCCTGTGGCCGGACAACGGGTTCGCGCAGGTCAGCGAACTCATGTGAGGCACTGACCCCGAGGACCGGGTCCCCGTACGGCGGGGGCCCGGTCCGTCGCGTTCCAGGGCCGCCGGGCCTCAGAGGGCGGGCCGGCCGCGTTCCTCGATGCGGGTGATCCGGCCGCGGGCGTCGAGGACGACGTCGTAGGTGTCGCCGTGGCAGCCGTACGGGGCTTCGGGCTCGCGGCCGGTGAGGCAGGCGTCGAGGTGGGTGAGGAGGACGGGGAGCTGGACCTCCTTGGCCGGGTCGTCGTGGTCGACGTCGACCAGGGTGGCGGTCGCGTGGGCGGCGAGGGGGTAGACGACGGGGTCGCCGACGGGCTCGTAGCCGGCCTCCTCCGGGTCGTCGGGGGTGCAGACGAAGCGGGTGGGGCGGGCGGTCAGGCGGCCGTCCGTGACGTCGAGGACCTGGATCACCCGGTGGCCGGGGTGGGTGCTGCACGCGCTGGGGGAGGAGACCGGGGCGGAGCCGGCGGCCGCGGCGTCGAGTTCGGCCTCGGCGTCGGGGAGCGCCCAGTACTCCTCGGTGTCGTCGGCACCGAGGTCGCCGTCGAGGTCGTCCGGGGCCATCGCCACCGTGGGGTCCTCGTCGATCGGGGTGCAGGCGGCCAGGCCGGTGGTGACGGCGCAGCCGAGCAGCACGGCGAGGAGGAGACGGCGACAGGGGACGGTCATGGGGTCGAGTCTCCCAGGAGCGTGACCGGATGCGGCACCCACATACACGCCGAAATCGCACACATGGTTCCGGACGGGCAGGTTTCGAACGAAAGACCGCCCCCGCCGGGTGTGCGGACCCGACGGGGGCGGAGTTCCAGCGCGGGCAGCCGCTACGCCGCCACCGGCCGGGCCGGGTCGTACGCCGTCCGCACCCGGGCCTGCGCCTCCGCCCCGGCGCCCAGGTGGTCCAGGCCGAGCAGGGCCGCGCCCAGGACCGGCGGCGCGACGACGACCCGCGGTTCGGCGAGCGGCGCGGCGTCCGCCAGGCGGGCCGTCAGGTTGTCGAGCAGCAGCGGCTGCCGGGAGGCGAGCACCCCGCCGCCGAGCACCACCGGGGTGGGCGCGTCCAGGAGTTCCAGCCGCCGCAGGGCGACGACGGCGAGCCGGGTGATCTCGTCGGCCTGGCGGTCGATCAGTTCGAGCGCGGCGGCGTCGCCGTCCTGGGCGACCGCGAACAGCACCCGGACGATCTCGTGCAGCCGGCCGAACGGCAGGTGTCCGAGGTGGACGGCCTCGGCGACGGCGCCGGCGCTGGGCAGGCCGAAGTGTTCGGCGATGGCGGGGGCGAGGGTGGTCGGCCCGCCGCGGCCGTCCTCCGAGCGGACGGCGTGCCACATGCTGCTGACCGCGAGGCCGGCGCCGCCGCCCCAGTCGCCGGTGATCTCGCCGAGGGCGGGGAACCGGGCGGTGCGGCCGTCGGGCAGCAGGCCGACGCAGTTGATGCCGGCGCCGCAGACCACGGCGACGCCGCGCGGGCCGTCGGTGCCGGCGCGCAGCAGGCCGAAGGTGTCGTTGACGACGGTGTTGCTGAGGCCCCAGGGGTGGGATTCGAGGGCGGTGCGCAGGCCCTCCTCCTCGATCGGCAGGTCGGCGTTGGCGAGGCAGGCGCTGACGTGGCTGGTCAGCGGGCCGGTCCAGGTGGTGAAGCCGGCGGCCGCGGCGGCCGCCTCGACCAGCGGGGCGAGGCCGGCGACGGCGGCGGTGCCGCCGACGTGCTGGGGCGTGAAGCCGCCGCCGCGGGCGGTGCCGAGGACGGTGCCGTCGGCGCCGATCAGGGCGACGTCGGTCTTGGAGTTGCCGGCGTCGATGGCGAGCACGCCGGGCAGGTGCGGTTCGGGCTGGTGGGTCATCGGGTTCCCCGGCTCGTACGTGGCCCGGCCGTGGGTGTTCCCCGGCCGGGGTGGACGGTCTCCTCGCGGCGCCGGTCGTCCGCGCGCATGCCGCGCATGTCATGCGTGTCGCGCGTATCCCGGCCCCCGCCCCCGCCCCCGGTCACGGTCCGGCCCGCACTCCCCCACGGAGTGCGGGCCGGAGTCCGGAGGGCGCCCGGAGGCGCCGGGGCGGGCCGGACCGGAGCGGCGTCCGGGCGGCTCAGGCCCAGGAGAGGTGCTCGCGGTTGTGGGCGAGCAGCCGGTCCGTCAGCTGGTCGGCGAGTTCGATCTGGCCGACCAGCGGGTGGGCGAGCAGGGCGTCGAAGACCCGGTCGCGGCCGCCGTGCAGGGCGGCGTCGAGCGCGAGCTGCTCGTACGCGGTGACGGCGGCGATCAGGCCGGCGTACAGCGGCTCGACCGGGCGCTGCGGCAGCGGGCGCACGCCGGCCGCGTCGACCTCGGCGGGCACCTCGATGACGGCGTCTTCCGGAAGGAACGGCAGCACACCTTCGTTACGGGTATTCACCACCTGCACCGAGGTGCCGCCGCCCGTCCCGAGCAGGGCCGAGATCAGCTGGACGGCCGCCTCGGAGTAGAACGCGCCGCCGCGCTTGTCGAGCAGCTCCGGCTTGGTGTCGAGCGTCGGGTCGGCGTACAGCTCCAGCAGCTGCCGCTCGATCTCGGCGACCTCGGCGGCCCGCGAGCCCTTGGCCTTCAGCTCCTCGACGACCAGGTCGTGCTGGTAGAAGTACCGCAGGTAGTAGGAGGGGACGACGCCGAGCCGCTCGATCACGCGCTGCGGCAGGTGCAGGTCCTCGGCGATCGCCTTGCCGTGGCCGGCCAGCAGCTCCGGCAGCACCTCGCGCCCGGTGGTGGCGCCCGGGGCGTCGAGCAGGGTGACGCCGCGCTCCCAGGTGAGGTGGTTGAGGCCGACGTGGTCCAGCCGGATCAGCTCCGGGTCGACGCCGAGGTGCTTGGCGAAGCGGCGCTGGAAGCCGATGGCGACGTTGCAGAGGCCGACCGCCTTGTGACCGGCGTTCTGCAGGGCCCGGGTGACGATGCCGACCGGGTTGGTGAAGTCGACGATCCAGGCGTCGGGGTTGGTGCGGCGGACCTTCTCGGCGATGTCGAGGACGACCGGGACGGTGCGCAGCGCCTTCGCCAGCCCGCCGGCTCCCGTCGTCTCCTGGCCGACGCAGCCGCACTCCAGCGGCCAGGTCTCGTCCCGGTCGCGGGCGGCCTGTCCGCCGACCCGCAGCTGGAGCAGGACGGCGTCGGCGTCGGCGACGCCCGCCTCGACGTCGGTGGTGGTGGTGACGACGGCGCCGTGGCCCTGGCGGGCGAAGATCCGCCGGGCCAGCCCGCCGATCAGCTCCAGCCGGTCGGCGGCCGGGTCGATGAGGACGAGTTCGCCGATCGGGAGGGTGTCCCGGAGTCTGGCGAAGCCGTCGATCAGCTCCGGGGTGTACGTCGAACCGCCGCCCACGATTGCCAGCTTGAGTAGGGACATCAGCCCTTGACCCCTGTCAGTGTCACGCCTTCGATGAAGGCCTTCTGTGCGAAGAAGAAGAGGATGATCACCGGTGCCATCACCAGCAGGGTGGCGGCCATGGTGAGGTTCCAGTTGGTGTGGTGGGCGCCCTTGAAGGACTCCAGGCCGTAGGAGAGGGTCCAGGCGCCGGGGTTGTTGCTGGCGTAGATCTGCGGGCCGAAGTAGTCGTTCCAGCAGTAGAAGAACTGGAACAGGGCGACGGCGGCGATGGCCGGCTTGGCCATCGGCAGCACGACCTTGAGCAGGGTGCGCAGGTCGCCGCAGCCGTCGATCCGGGCGGCCTCGATGTACTCCCTGGGGATGGTCAGCAGGAACTGGCGCAGCAGGAAGATCGAGAACGCGTCGCCGAAGGCCATCGGGATGATCAGCGGCCAGAGCGAGCCGCCGAGGCCCAGCTGCTTGGCCCAGAACAGGTACATCGGGATGACGGTGACCTGCGGCGGCAGCATCATCATCGCGATGACCGCCATCAGGGCGAGGTTGCGGCCGCGGAAGCGGAACTTGGCGAGCGCGTAGGCGACCGGCAGGCTGGAGACGATGGTGAGCACGGTGCCCAGGCCCGCGTACAGCAGGGTGTTGCGCCACCAGGTGAGGAAGCCGGGGGTGTTCCAGACCTTCGAGTAGTTGCCCCACTGCCAGGAGGTGGGCCAGTAGTCGGTGGTGAGTGCCTGGCCGTCGGTCATCACCGAGGTCAGGAAGGCGAAGACGAACGGCAGCAGGAAGAACAGGGCGGCGGCGATGGCCAGCGCGTGCACCGCGACCCAGTTGAGCAGGGCCCGGCGGCGGGCGGCGCGGGAGGCCGCGCTGGGGACGCCGCGGCCGGGTCGCCGCGCGGGGGAGCCGGGCGCCGCGGCCTCGCCGGTGAGGGTGGAGCTGAGAGTCATGATCGTTTCCTCACTCGGCCGCTAGTCGTCGCTCGCCATGAAGCCGGACTTGCGGCGCAGCAGCATCGCGGTGACGGCCATCGAGATGGCGAACAGCACCAGGGCGACGACGCACGCCGCGCCGTAGTTGAAGCGCTGGAAGCCGAGGTTGTAGACCATCTGCGGCAGCGTCCAGGTGGAGCCCTGCGGGAAGCCGGGCTCGAACTGCTGCCCGGAGTTGCCGGCGATGTTGCCGGCGACCTTCCCGGCGACGATCGCCTGGGTGTAGTACTGCATGGTCTGGACGACCCCGGTGACCACCGCGAACATGATGATCGGCGAGATGTTCGGCAGGGTGACGTAGCGGAACCGCTGGAACGGGCCGGCGCCGTCGAGCTCGGCGGCCTCGTACTGCTCCTTGGGGACGTCCAGCAGCGAGGCCATGAAGATGACCATCAGGTCGCCGACGCCCCACATGGCGAGCAGGGTGAGCGCGGGCTTGGACCACTCGGGGTCGGCGAACCAGCCGGGCTGCGGCAGCCCGATCTCGCCGAGGAAGTGGTTCACCGGGCCGGTGCCGGGGTTGAGCAGGAAGGCGAAGGCGACGGTGGCGGCCACCGGCGGGGCCAGGTACGGCAGGTAGAAGGCGGTGCGGAAGAAGCCGACACCGCTCTTGACCTTGGTGATCAGCATCCCGATGCCGAGGCCGAAGGCGACCCGCAGGCTCACCATGATGACGACCAGCCACAGGGTGTTGCGCAGGCCCTGCCAGAACGCGGGCAGGTCGTTGAAGACGTAGCCCCAGTTCTTGAGGCCGCTGAAGACGGGCGCGCCGAAGCCGTTGTACTTGGTGAACGAGAAGTAGACGGTGGAGATCAGCGGGTACAGGAAGAAGACGCCGAAGCCGATCAGCCAGGGGGAGAGGAAGGCGAGCGTGCGGGCCGCCGCCCGGCGGCGCTTCCGGCGCAGCAGCTGCTGCGCGGAGGGCGCCGCCGGGGCGGTGGGTCCGGCGCCCTTGCGGGTGGCGGACGCGAGTGACATGGGAGCTCCGTGGACCGTGGGCCGTGCCCGCTACTTGGCCTGGGCGATGGCGGCGTCGATCTCCTTGGCGGTGGCGGCGAGGCCGGCCTGGAGGTCGGTCTGCTTGCCGGACTCGTAGTTGTAGCCGAGGTTCTGCAGGGACACGATGTAGCCGCCGCCGTTGACGCTGGCCGGCGTGGTGCCGGAGTTCGCGTGCTTCGCGATCTCCAGGAAGGTCTTGAAGTTGGCGTCGGCGGTCAGCTTCGGCGAGTCCAGGGCCGCGAAGGTGCTGGGCACGTTGTGGATCGCGTTGGCGAAGGAGACGACCGCGTCGGTGTCGGTGGTCAGGTACTTGACGAGCTCCCAGGCGGCGGCCTGCTTCTTGCTGGTGCCGGCGATGCCGATGATGGTGCCGGTCTGGTAGCCGCGGCCGTAGGTGGCGACCTGGTCGTCCGGGACCGGGAACGGCGCGGTGGCCCACTCGAAGTCCGGCTTGTCGGCGGCGAGCGAGGCGGTGCGCCACTCGCCGTCGATGGCCATCGCGACCTGGCCGGTGTGGAACGGGTTCTTGGCGCTGAACTCCTCGCCGAAGGTGGCCCGGAACTTGTCCAGCTTGTCGTAGCCGCCGAGCTTGTCGACCAGGCCCTTCTGCCAGGTCAGCATCGAGGCGACCTTGGGGTCGGAGGCGATGGTGGACTTGCCGGCGGCGTCGAAGTAGCTGGGGCTCCACTGGCCGAGGAAGTGCTCGGTGGTCGACTCGTAGCCGTGGTAGAGCGGCATGAAGCCGAGCCGCTTGTAGCCGTCGCCGTCGGCCTGGGTCAGCTTGACGGCGGCGTCGGCGAACTCGCTGAAGGTCTTCGGCGGTCCGGCGATGCCGGCCTCGGTGAAGGCCTTCTTGTTGTAGTAGAGGCCGAAGGCGTCGCCGAGCAGCGGCAGGGAGCACTGGTTGCCCTGGAACTGCGTGTAGTTGAGCATCGGGGCCGGGAAGGTCTTGGCGGCGTCGATGTTGTCCTTGGCCAGGAACGGCTTGAGGTCGACGAAGGCCTTGGTGGAACAGAACATGCCGACGTTGTTGGTGGTGAAGGAGGAGACGACGTCCGGGGCGTCGTCGCCGCCGGCCCGCAGCGACTGGTTCACCTTGTCGTCGGCGATGTTGCCGACGGCCTTGACGTGGATGTTCGGGTGGGACTTCTCGAAGGCGGCGATGTTGTCGTTGATCGCCTTCACCTCGGACTCCTGGCTCCAGCCGTGCCAGAAGGTGATGGTGACGTCCTTGCCGGAGGCGGAGTCGTCGCTGCCGCCGCCGTCGCTGCTGCCGGTGCAGGCGGTGGCGAGCAGGGCCAGGACGGCGCTGCCGGTCACGGCGGCCAGGGTCCGGCGGCCTCTGCGGGAGTGGGAGGTGGTGTGCACTTCGAGGTCCTCCTGGGGGTGCGCGGGCAGGCGTCATTGCCTCGGGTCCCGCGTTCGGGGGTTGGGGGAGAGGTGGGTGCAGGGTGACAGCGGGGAACGTCAGTGGGTGGAGAAGACCGCCTCGCGGGCGGCCGCCAGCGCGCGTTGCAGCGCGCCGAGCAGGACGGGTGAGCCGGGGAGGGCGCTGCTGCGGACCTCCGGGCGGGCCGGTGAGATCCGGGCCAGCTCCTCCTCGACGAGTGCGCGCAGCCGTTCGCCGCCCGCGTTCGGGACGTGGCCGGAGACGACCACCAGCTGGGGGTCGACGACGGCGACGATCACGGCCAGGCCGACGGCGAGCCGGGCGGCCAGCGCGGTGAGGAACTCGTCGCCGGGCCCGGGGGTCTCCAGGGCTCTGGTGATCGACTCCTCGGCGGTGGGCGCGCCGAGCCCGTGTTCGCGGGCCAGGGTCCGGACGGCGGGCGCGCCGACCAGGGCCTGGAAGCCGCTGTCGCGGCGGCGGCGCACGTCCCGCTGGACCGGCGCGCCGGGGACCGGCATGTAGCCGACCTCCCCGGCTCCGCCGGTGAAGCCCCTGTGCAGCCGGCCGGCGATCACGATCGCGGCGCCGATGCCGTCGCCGGCCCAGAGCAGCACGAAGTCCTCGAACCCGTGCGCCGCGCCGGAGGACTGCTCGGCGACGGCGGCGAGGTTCACGTCGTTCTCGATCGACACCGGGGCGCCGATCGCCTCGGTCAGCTCCTCCAGCAGCCGGGGCGAGTGCCAGCCGGGCAGGTGGGAGGCGTACCGGAGCTTGCCGGTGCCCGGGTCGGGGGCGCCGCCGACGCCGATCGCCACCGTGTGCAGGCTGCCCTCGGGGAGCCCGGCGGAGCGGACCGTCTCGGCGACCGCGCCGGCCAGCCGGGCGATGATCTCGGCGGCCGGCACGCCCTTGGTCGACACCTCGTGCTCGGCCAGCGTGCTGCCGGTGATGTCGGCGACGGCGACCCGGATCCCGCTGTTGGTGACGTCCACTCCGGCGACGTAGCCGGCGGCCGGATTCACCTGGTACAGCTGCGCGTTGGGCCCGGGCCCGCCGGCCGTGGTGCCGACCGGCAGCACCAGCCCGGCCGCCTCCAGGCGGGCCAGCAGCTGGGAGGCGGTGGGCTTGGAGAGCCCGGTCAGGCTGCCGATCTGGGTACGGGAGAGCGGTCCGTTCTCCAGCAGGAGTTCGAGCGCGGCGCGGTCGTTGATGGCGCGCAGCAGACTGGGGGTACCGGCGAGGGGGGCCTTGGCCGTGGTCTTGGTCACGCGAGGATCCTCCTCCTCCGGCAGATCGAAACGGCGCCTGGGCAGGCATGACGCGAACTGTTAGGAAACTTTCCAGTCGCTTGTCACAGGACCGTACGGTCCCCGTCACGAGGGTGTCAATGGCCCTGCCACCCCTGGATGCCGACTCGTTACCGGACACCCCGAAGGCCCGCTCCCACAGCGGCGGGAAGGGGCTCGCGCGGGCCCTGGCCCGGAAAGACGGATCTACCTAAGAAGAAAGGTGAAAGCGCCGCCCCTCCTCGAAAAAGGAGGGGCGACGCAGGAAGGAGTGAGCAATAAGAGAAAGGATGAACCTTGATGTGGCCCCCGCCTCGCCTGGTGGCGAGGCGGGCAGGAGCAAGAGCAGGTCGGCACCGGAGACCGGGGCGGCGGCCTCCTCACCCGAGGAGGC
>NZ_JBFBDO010000076.1:0-41821 GCF_040683335.1 Kitasatospora sp. NPDC093806 | reverse complement strand
CGGGACCACCAGGCCGTCCGAGCGGCGGACCAGGTGGCCCGGCACCGGCGGGCGCCCGCCCCCGGGGGCGGACCCCGGCGGCAGGCCGAGCGGTCGCAGCAGCATCACCTCCATGGCCCGGGCCCAGCTCATCCCGGTGGTCCGCTCGACCAGCCGGCCGGCCAGCACGTAGCCGACGTTGGAGTAGGAGAAGGCGGCGCCGGGCTCGGCCACCGGGGTGAGCCGGCGGGCGGACTTGGCCACCCAGCGGGCCAGGTCGTCCGGGTGCCCGTCCTCCTCGGGCAGGTTGGCGGCCAGTCCGCCGGTGTGGCTGAGCAGCTGGCGGAGTGTCGCCTTCGACTCCAGCCCGGCCTCCGGGAGCTGATCGGTCACCGGCTCGTCGAGGTCGAGGTCGCCGTCGGCGGCCAGCATCAGCACCAGCGCCGCGGTGAACGGCTTGGTCAGCGAGGAGACCGGGAACGCCGAGTCCCGCTCCACCGGTCCCCCGCCGTCCACCGCCGTCGTGCCCGTGACGGCACCGGCCCAGCGGCCGGCGGAGCGGACCACCAGCTGGGCGCCGGGCACCCGGTGGGCCCGGGCCAGCCCGGTGAGCAGCTCGTGGAGGTACGCGTCATCCATGGATCACCATTCCTCGTTCGGACGGGCGGCGGCGCGCAGCAGCGCGAGGTGGTCCTCGGCCAGCCGCTGGACGGTGGCCCGTCGGTGCACCGTCCGCGCGTAGTACCAGGTCAGCCGGAGCCGTCCGGCGCTCACCGCGCCGACCAGCTCGATCAGGTGCCCCTCGCGGGCGTCGGGGCTGCGGTCGCGGCCGACCGAGGGCAGCACGGCGTGCACCGGGCCGTCGCCGTCCGGCTCGGCCACCGCGGTCCGGCCGTGGTAGTTGAGGACCACCTCGGGGAAGGGCCCGGCCGGCAGGCCTTCGGCGGACAGCCGGCGCAGCGCGCCGTGACCGAGCCCGTTGCCGGGCACCGCGCGCAGCTGCCCGCGGACCGCCCGGGCGAGGGCGCGCCAGTCGGCGCCGTCCGGGGATCCGTCCGGGACAGGAAGTGCCGCCGGCGGCAGGTCCAGCAGCACCGGGTAGCGGGTAGTGAACCAGCCGACGGTCCGGGACAGGTCGACGTCCTCGAAGAGGTCCTCCCGGCCGTGGCCCTCCAGGCCGACGGCGACCTGCCGCCGCCCGGTCCAGCGGGCCAGCGTGCCGGCCAGCGCGGCGAGCAGCAGGTCCCGCGGCCCGGTCCGGAGCCGACCGGTGGCCTGGTTCAGGAACCGGTCGGTCTCGGTCTCGTCCAGCTCCACCTCGACCCAGCGGACGTCGCCGCGGCGGAACTCGCCGGGTTCGTCCCGGGGGATCCGCCCGGCTTCGGGCAGCGCCGTCCAGTGCGGCCGTTCGGCGTCGAAGCCGCCCTCCAGGGTGTGCTGGCGCAGCCGCCGCGACCACTCCCGGAAGGAGGTGGTGCGGGCCGGCAGCCGGACCGGCTCGCCGTCGGCGGCCTGCCGGTAGGCGGTGGCCAGGTCGTCGAGCAGGATCCGCCAGGAGACCGCGTCGACGACCAGGTGGTGCAGGGTGACGAAGAGGCGGCGGCGCCGGCCGGGGCCGAGGTCGAACAGCAGGGCCCGGCCGAGCCGGCCGGCCGCCAGGTCGTGTCCGGCGTCGGCCTCGGTGGCCAACCGGTCCAGCCGGGCGGCGCGTTCGGCCTCCGGCAGGCCGGCCAGGTCGTGCCGCTCCAGCGGCAGCAGGTCCGGGGCCACCGGGCCCACCTCCTGCTGCCAGCCGCCCTCGGCCGGCCGGTAGTGGGCCCGCAGCATGTCGTGGTGGTCCGGCAGCGCCGCCAGGGCCGCCGCCAGGGCCCGCTCGTCCACGCCGTCGACGAGTTCGAGCAGGACGGACTGGGTGAAGTGGGCGGGCCGCACCGGGTCGCCGGTCAGGAAGTCGTGCTGGATCGGGGTGAGCGGCACGGTGCCGGTCACCGGGCCCGCGCCGGGCCCGGCGGTCGCGTCCGCCGTCGGCTCCGCCGGGGTGACCACCTGAGCCAGCCGGGCCACGGTCGGGTGCAGGAAGAGGTCCTTGGAGACCACCCGCAGCCCGGCCTGGCGGATCCGGTGCACCGCCTGGATGCTGAGGATGGAGTCGCCGCCCCGGTCGAAGAAGTCGTCGTCCGCGCCGATCCGTTCGACGCCGAGCACCTCGGCCCAGATCCGGGCGAGCTCCGCCTCGACGCCGTCCGCCGGCGGCCGGTACCCCTCCCCCGCCGCGGCGGTGGCCGGGGCGGGCAGCGCCCGCTTGTCGACCTTGCCGTTCGCGGTGAGCGGCAGTTCGTCGAGCAGCACGACGACCGCCGGGACCAGGTACGGGGGCAGCGCCTGCCGGGCGTGCTCGCGCAGCTCGGTCACGTCCGGCCGGTGGCCCGGCCGGGCGGTGACATAGGCGACCAGCTGCGGCGTGCCGCCCGGGCCGGGCCGGACCAGGACGACGGCCGTCCCGACCTCCGGACGGGCCGCCAGCAGGGCCCGGACCTCGCCGGGTTCGACGCGGAAGCCGCGGATCTTCACCTGGTCGTCGGTCCGGCCGAGGAACTCCAGGGTGCCGTCCGGGCGGCGGCGGGCCAGGTCGCCGGTGCGGTACATCCGGCTGCCCGGCGGACCGAAGGGGTTCGCCACGAAGCGTTCCGCGGTCGGCCCGGGGCGGCCCAGGTAGCCGCGGCCGAGCTGGCCGCCGGCCAGGTGGAGCTCCCCCGGCACGCCGGTCGGGACCGGCCGCAGGTAGCGGTCGAGCAGGTACGCCGAGGTGTCGCCGACCGGGCGGCCCAGGTGCGGGCGCCGGTCGGGCCGCAGCGCGGTCCAGAGCGTCTGCACCGTGCACTCGGTGGGGCCGTAGGAGTTCTCCGCGACCAGGCCCGGGGCGGTGGCCAGCCGCTGCCAGAGCGCCTCGCCGACCGCTTCGCCGCCGACCACCAGCAGGCTCGGCCGGTGTCCGTCGGCCGCCAGCAGTCCGGCGGCGAGCAGCTGTTCGGCGAAGGCCGGGGTGAGGTGCAGGTGGTCGATCCGGTGCTCGCGCACATAGCGGACCAGGGCCTCCGGGTCGCGCCGGGTCAGGTCGTCCAGCAGGTGCGTCTCCACGCCCTCGGCCAGCTTGAGCAGGGTGAGCAGCGAGGCGTCGAAGGCGAGGGTGGAGCTGAGCGCGCAGCGCGGCCGGCCGTCCGCGGAGCCGCCGACGGGGCGGCCGGGGCGGCCGTGGACGTCCTCGGCCAGGCGGGCGACGTTGCGGTGCTCGATCGGCACGCCCTTGGGGCGGCCGGTGGAGCCCGAGGTGTAGATGACGTACGCCGGGTGCCCGGAGCGCAGCGGCGCGAGGCGGTCGGCGTCGGTCAGGTCGGCGCTGGAAAGGTCGGTATCGCTCAGGTCCGCCGGGTCGAGCCGGGGCGGGCCCGGCCGGTCGGCGGGCAGGGCGCGGGCCGGGCCGAGCAGCAGGACGGGTGCCGCCTCGTCGAGGACAGACGCCAGCCGTTCCGCCGGGGCGTCCGGTTCGAAGGGCAGGTAGGCGGCGCCCGCCTTGAGGACCGCCAGGATCGCCACCACGGTGGCGGCGGTCCGGTCGCCGGGCACGGCCACCACCCGCTCGGGTCCGGCGCCGCGGGCCACCAGGGCCCGGGCGAGCCGGTTGGCGCGGGCGTTGGTCTCGGCGAAGCTGAGGGCCTCGTCGGCGACCAGTGCGAGCGCGTCCGGGTGCGCGGCGGCCGTCCGTTCGAACCGCGCGAGCAGGCCGTCGTCGAGGGAGACCGGGTCGGCCTGAGCGTCGGCCGGGGCCGGGCCGGTGGCGGTGAGCGGGAGTTCGGCCATCCGGTGGTGGTCGCCGACCACGCCGGCCAGCAGCACCCGCAGGTGCTCGGCCATCCCCTGGATGGTCTCCGGGTCGAAGAGCGCGGTGCTGTAGCTGATCGCGGCCATCAGCCGGCCCCGCTGCTTGAAGAACTCGAAGCCCAGGTCGCGGCCGCGCTCGGAGCTGACCAGCGGGAACGGTTCGGCCCGCAGTCCGGGCAGCTCCGGCCCGGTGGTGTGTTCGGCCACCAGGCCGACGGTGACCTCCGCCAGCGCGGTGCGGCTCGGGTCGCGGTCGGGGTTCAGCTCGTCGACCACCTGGTCGAACGGCGCCTCCTCGTGGTCGAAGGCTTCCAGGACGGTCTCCCGCACCCGGTCGAGCAGTTCGGCGAACGGACGGCTCTCGTCCACCGCCGTGCGCAGCACCACCGTGTTGACGAAGAAGCCGACCAGGTCCTCCAGTTCGGGCCGGCCGCGGCCGGAGGTCGGGGTGGCGACCGCGATGTCCGGCTGTCCGGTCAGCCGGGACAGCAGCAGCTGGACGGCCGCGACCAGCGCCATGAACAGGGTGGCGTCCCGGCGCCGGGCCGCCTGCCGCAGTCCGGTGACCAGGTCGGCGGGCAGCTCGAAGACGGCCAGCCCGGCG
This sequence comes from Kitasatospora sp. NPDC093806, assembly GCF_040683335.1. NCBI lineage: Bacteria > Bacillati > Actinomycetota > Actinomycetes > Kitasatosporales > Streptomycetaceae > Kitasatospora > Kitasatospora sp. NPDC093806. The sequence continues at coordinate 37,359 of NZ_JBFBDO010000076.1, read as the reverse complement.
GCGGCGGAGCGCACCGGGGGGCGCGGCCGGTCGGTGGGCAGCTCCAGCGGGACGATCCCGGACAACTGCCGCTTCCAGTAGGCGAGGTGACCGGCGTGCTCGGGGCCGTCCAGCCGGCCGCGCTGCCAGGCCGCGTAGTCCGCGTACTGCGCCGGGAGCGGGGCCGCCCGGTAGGGCTCGCCGGCGACGGCCGCCGCGTAGCGGGCGCCCAGCTCGGCCGACAGCAGGTCCATCGACCAGCCGTCGGTGGCGATGTGATGGATGATCAGGGCGAACAGCCGCTCGCCGTCGCCGAGTTCGGCCAGCGCGGCGCGCAGCACCGGGCCGGTGCGCAGGTCGAAGGGCTGCTCGATCCGGGCCCGCAGGAACGCCTGGCCCGCCGCTTCCCGCCGCGCCGCCGGTCCGTCGGTGAACTCCGCCACCAGCAGCTCGGGTTCGAACGGCGGGTCGACCCGCTGGACGGGGCGGCCGGCCACGGTGTGGTAGCCGGTGCGCAGCGCCTCGTGCCGGGCGACCAGGCCCGCCAGCGCGGTGCGCAGCGCCGGCAGGTCGAGTGCGCCGGAGAGCCGCAGCGCGAGCGCGGTGTTGTACTCGGTGCTCGCGGGGGCGAAGTCCTGCAGGAACCAGAGCCGCTGCTGGGCGGAGGAGAGCAGCAGTTCCCCGCTTCGGTCCACCGGGACCGGGCCGGGCGTGCCGTCGCCGGTCCGGCCCGCCTCGCCCGCGAGGGCGACGGCCAGTCCCGCCACGGTCGGGGTGTCGAAGAGCTGGCGGGGAGGGACGGCGATCCCGAGGGCGGCGCGGATCCGGGAGACGACCCGGATGCTGAGCACCGAGTCGCCGCCCCAGTCGAAGAAGTCGTCGTCCCGGCCGATCCGTTCGGCGCCGAGCACCTCGGCCCAGATGGCGGCCAGGACGCTCTCGGTGCCCGCGCGCGGGGCGCGGTGGGCTGCGGCGGCCCGGTCCGGCTCGCGGTCCGGCTCGGGCAGGGCCTTGCGGTCCAGGGTGCCGCTCGGGGTGGTCGGGAGGGCGGCCAGGACGACCAGGGCCGCGGGGACGGCGGGGGCGGGGAGCCGTTCGGCCAGCCAGGTCCGCAGTTCGGCGGTGTCCGGCAGCGGCTCCGTCCCGGCCGGGACGAGGTAGCCGGTCAGCCGGGCGAGTCCGGTGCCGTCCGGGCGGGCCGCCGCGGCGGCGGCGCCGACCAGCGGGTGGCGGGCCAGCGCGGCCTCCACCTCGCCGAGTTCGACCCGGAAACCGCGGATCTTCACCTGGTCGTCGGCCCGGCCCAGGCACTCCAGTTCGCCGTCGGCCCGGTGCCGGACCAGGTCGCCGGTGCGGTACATCCGGGCGCCGGGCACGCTGGCGAACGGATCCTCGCGGAAGCGGTCGGCGGTCAGTTCGGGCCGGTTGAGGTAGCCCCGGGCCACCCCGTCGCCGCCGATCCAGCACTCGCCGACCACGCCGAGCGGCACCGGGCGCAGCTCCCGGTCCAGGACGTACACCCGGGTGTTGGCGAGCGGGCGGCCGATCGGGACGTGGGCCGCCCCGGACGGGGTGTCCGCGCGGAGCAGGTGGGCGGTGGAGTCGACCGTGGTCTCGGTCGCGCCGTAGGCGTTGGCCACCACGGTGCCGGGGACGACCCGCTCCAGCACCTCGGCGGCCGCGTCGGCCGGAAAGCCCTCGGAGCCGACCAGCAGCACCTTGAGGTGGTCCGGGCGGACGCCGCGCCAGCGCAGCTCGGCGGCCACCGCGCGGGCCAGCGTCGGGACGGTGACCAGGAGTTCGGCCCGGCCGCCGAGCAGCCGGTCGGTCAGCGCGACCGGGTCGGCGACCGCCTCGGCGGGGCAGACTTCCATCCGGCCGCCGAACAGGGCGGCGAGCAGGAAGTCGGCGAAGAAGAGGTCGACGGAGAGGCTGGAGACCGAGAGCACCCGGGGCCGCAGCGCGGTCAGCCCGTAGCGGGCGTCCCAGGCGCGCACCATGTGGTGGACCTGGCGGTGCTCGACCATGACGCCCTTGGGGCGGCCGGTGGTGCCGGAGGTGTAGACGACGTAGGCGAGGTCGTCCGGGCCGGGTCCGTGCTCCGGCGGGGTGGCCGGCCGGTCGGCCCAGGCGGGCCGGTCGCGGTCCAGGCGGACCGTCCGGGCGGCGTGCCCGGCCAGCCGGTCCAGCAGGCGTTCCGTGGTGACCAGCACCGGGACGGCCGCGTCGTCGAGCATCAGGGCCAGCCGCTCGGCCGGGTAGTCCGGGTCCAGCGGGACGAAGGCCCCGCCGGCCCGCTGGACGGCCAGCAGCGCGACCACCGCGGCGGCGCCGCGGGGGACGCAGACGCCGACCAGGGTGCCGGGCGCCACGCCGAGGCCGACCAGGTGGTGGGCCAGCCGGTTGGCCTCGGCGTCCAGTTCGGCGTAGCTCAGCTCGACGGTGTCGTCGGCGACCGCGACCGCCTCCGGGGTGCGGCGCGCCTGCTCCGCGAAGAGCTCGGGCACGGTGCGCGCGGCCGGGAAGGCGACGGCGGTGTCGTTCCGCTCGACCAGCAGGTGGTGGGTCTCCGCCGCGGTGAGCAGCGGCAGTTCGGCCACCGGGGTGTGCGGCGCGTCGGCCAGCGCGGTGAGCACCCGGGTCAGGTGGCCGGCCATCCGGCGGGCGGTGTCCGGGTCGAACAGCGCCGGGTCGTAGCCGACGGCCAGCTGCAGCGCCTCGCCGGCGTGCGCGGTGAGCATCAGCGGGTAGTTGGTGTGCTCGTCGCCGCGGTAGGCGCCGACGGTCAGGCCGTGGCGGGCGGCCGCCGCGCCGTCGTACGGGTAGTTCTCGAAGACCACGATGGAGTCGAACAGCCGGCCGCTGGCCGCGCCGGTCCAGCGCTGGATCTCGGCCAGGCCGGTGTGCTCGAACTGGCGGGCCTCGCCCTGGGCGCGCTGGATGCCGTGCAGCCAGTCGAGCGCGGGGGCGGCGTCGTCCAGGGCGATCCGGACCGGCACGGTGTTGATGAAGAGTCCGATCATCGACTCCACGCCCGGCAGGTCGGCCGGGCGGCCGGAGACGGTCGCGCCGAAGCAGACGTCGCGCTCGCCGCTGTAGCGGCCGAGCAGCACCGCCCAGGCGCCCTGGACCAGGGTGTTGACGGTCAGCCGGGCCGCGCGGGCGGTGTCGTAGAGCCGGGTGGTGAGCTCGGGTGCGAGGGTGATCTGCTCCTCCCGCGAGGACCGGGCGCCGTGGGTGCGCAGCGGGGCCCGGTCGAAGGGCAGCGGGGTGGGGCCGGTGAAGCCGTTCAGGGCGGTGCGCCAGTGGTGTTCGGCCGCCGCCGGGTCCTGCCCGGCCAGCCAGTGGACGTACTCGCGGTAGGGGCGGCGGGCAATGGGGGCCGCCCCGGTCGGCGCGGCGTACTCGCGGAACACCTCGGAGAGCACGTCGGCGAAGCTCCAGCCGTCCACCAGCAGGTGGTGGGTCGACCAGAACAGCTCCACCGCGTCCGCGCCGAGCCGCACCAGGGCCAGCCGCAGCAGCGGGGCGGTGGCGAGGTCGAGGCCGTGCGCGGTGCGCTCCCGCCAGATCCGCTCCAGCTCGGTGCGCTGTTCGGCGGGGGCCAGGTGGCACAGGTCCAGCCGCTCGACCGGGACGGTGACCCCGGTGCGGACCACCTGGAGCGGTTCGGGCACGCCCTCCCAGACCACCTCGGTGCGCAGCACCGGCGTCCGGTCGACCACCCGCTGCCAGGCGGCGGCCAGCGCGTCGGGGTCGCGGACCCCGTCCAGCCGGACCCCGAAGTGCCCGGTGTAGGTGTCCCGGCCGGACTCGCCGAGCGCGTGGAAGAGCATGCCGCTCTGCGCCGGGGTCAGCGGGTAGACGTCCTCGGCGGTGCGTCCGTCGCCGACCAGGCGGTCCACCGCGGCCTGGTCGAGGCGGGCCAGCGGGAAGTCGGACGGGGTGGCGCCGCCCGCGTCCGGGGCGGCGCAGTGCTCGACGACGGCGGTGAGCGCGGCGGTGAACGCCTCGGCCAGCCGCCGGACCGTCTCCGGCCGGTGCCGGTTCGCCGAGTAGGTCCAGTGGAAGCGCAGTTCGCCGTCGGCGATCCAGCCGTTGATCTCGATCAGCTGGGTCCTGGCCTGCTCCGGGGCGCGTTCGTGCCCCTCGGCGGTCAGCCGGCCGCGCAGCAGGCCCCGGGGTTCGGCGCCGGAGTCCAGCCGGCCCAGGTAGTTGAAGGCGATCTCCGGCTCCGGCCCGTCGGCGAGCCGCGCGCCGTCCTCGGCGAGGTGGCGCAGCGCGCCGTGGCCGAGGCCGTTGCCGGGTACGGCGCGCAGCTGCTCCTTGACGCTCTTCAGGACCTCGCCCCAGCCTGCGCCGGGGTCGGCGGTCAGGACCACCGGGAAGAGCGTGGTGAACCAGCCCACGGTGCGGGACAGGTCGACGTCCGCGAACAGGTCCTCGCGGCCGTGGCCCTCCAGCGCGACCAGCGCGGTGTCGCGTCCGGTCCAGTCGGCCAGGGTGCGCCAGAGGGCGCCGAGCAGCACGTCGTTGATCCGGGTGCGGTAGGCGGCGGGGACGTCGCGCAGCAGCGCGCCGGTGCGTCCGGCGTCCAGGGCGACCGTGACGGTGCGCTGGGAGGCGACGGTGTTCCCGCCCTTGAGGTCGGTGTCGACGGGCAGCGGGTCGACGGTGCGGGCGGTCTCGGCGACCGCCGCCCAGTGCGCGGCCTCGGCGGCGAAGCCCCCGGCGGCGGTGTGCGCGGTGAGCCGGGCCGACCAGTCGCGGAACGAGGTGGTGCGGGCGGGCAGTTCGACCGGCCGCCCGGCCAGGGCCTGCCGGTAGCCGCGTTCCAGGTCGTCCAGCAGGATCCGCCAGGAGACGGCGTCGACCACCAGGTGGTGGATCACCACGAGCAGCCGGGCCGGCCGTCCGGCGCCGAGGTCGAACAGCCGGGCCCGCACCAGCGGGCCGGTGGCCAGGTCGAAGCCGGTCTGGGCCCGCTCGTTGGCGGCCCGCATGACGGCGTCCTGCTCGGCGGCGGGGCGGTCGGACAGGTCCAGCCGTTCGAGGACGGTGTGCGGCTCGGCGGCCGCGTGGTGCAGCCGCCGGCCGTGCGCGGCCGGTTCGGCCCGCAGCCGCAGCGCGTCGTGGTGGGCGGGCAACGCGTCCAGCGCGGCGCGCAGCGCCGACTCGACCGGCCGCTCGCCGAGTTCGACCAGCACGGCCTGGTTGAAGCGGTCGAGGCTGGCGCCGAGCCGTTCGAAGAACCAGTGCTGGATCGGGGTCGGCGCCAGCTCGCCGGTCACCGGGCCGCGGTCCGCGACCGGGCCGGTCCCCGCGCCCTCGGCCTCGGCCGCGGCGGCCAGGGCGGCGACGGTCTGGTGCCGGAAGGTGTGCTTGGCAGTGAGCGGCAGGCCCGCGTCCCGGGCCCGGGCGACCACCTGGAGGCCGAGGATGGAGTCGCCGCCGAGGTCGAAGAAGTTGTCCTCGACGCCGACCCGGGGCAGTCCGAGCAGCTCGGCCCAGATGCCCGCGAGCAGTTCCTCGGCCGGGGTACGCGGCGCGGTGTGCGCGGTGCCGGGTTCGAGCCGCGGGTCGGCGTCGGGCAGCGCCCGGCGGTCGACCTTGCCGTTGGCGTTCAGCGGCAGCGCGGGCAGCTGGACGAAGGCCGCGGGGACCATGTACTCGGGCAGCCGGGCCCGGGCGTGCGCCCGCAGCGCGGCGGTGTCCGGCGCGTCCCGCCCGTCCTCGGCGGCCAGGTAGGCAACCAGCCGGCGGGTGCCGCGCCCGTCCCGCTTGACCGCGACGGCCACGGCGGCGACGCCCGGGCAGCGGGCCAGCACGGCCTCGATCTCCCCCGGCTCGATCCGGAAGCCGCGCAGCTTGACCTGGTCGTCGGTGCGGCCGAGGTACTCCAGGGTGCCGTCGGGCAGCCGGCGGGCGCGGTCGCCGGCCCGGTACATCCGCTCCCCCGGCGCGCCGAACGGGTTCGCCACGAAGCGCTCGGCGGTCAGGTCGGGGCGGCCCCGGTAGCAGCGGGCCAGTCCGGGGCCGGCCAGGTAGACCTCGCCCGGCATGCCGACCGGCACCGGGCGCAGCCGGCGGTCGAGCAGGTGGACCCGGGTGCCGCTGATCGGGCGGCCGATCGGCACCGGACGGTCGTCGGTGAGGTCGGCCGGGTCCAGCGGGTCGCTCATGGTCGAGCAGACCGTCGCCTCGGTCGGCCCGTAGGCGTTGATCATGCGTCGGCCCCGGGACCAGAGCCGGGCCGTCGCGGGCGGGCAGGCCTCGCCGGCCACCGCCAGGGTCAGGCCGGGCGGCACCGCCTCGGGGCGCAGCGCGGTGAGCGCGCTGGGCGGCAGCGTGACGTGGGTGACCCGGTGGCCGGTCAGCGTGCCGACCAGCGGGTCGCCGGGCAGCAGCTCCGCCTGGTCGGCGACCACCAGGGCGGCGCCGGTCAGCAGGGCGGTGCTCAGCTCGTAGAACGCCGCGTCGAAGCCGGGCGAGGCGAACTGCAGCACCCGGGAGCCCGGGCCGACGCCGAGCCGGGCGGCCGAGGCGGCCGCCATCTCGTGCACGCCGGTGTGGGTGACCAGGACGCCCTTGGGGCGGCCGGTGGAGCCGGAGGTGTAGATGACGTAGGCCGGGTGGGCCGGGTCCGGTCCGCCCGCCGGGGCGGTGTCCGGGAGCGCGGCCAGCTCGGCCGCGGTGTCCGGCTCGTCCGGGACGAGCACCCCGGCGAGGTCGGCCGGGTCGGCGAGGGCGGCCAGGCGTTCGGCGGCGGCCGGTTCGGTGACCAGCAGCAGTGGGGCCGCGTCGGCCAGGATCAGGCGCAGCCGCTCGTCGGGGTGGGCGAGGTCCAGCGGCAGGTAGCCGGCACCGCTCTTGAGCACCGCCAGGATCGTCACGATCGCGGCCGGCGAGCGGGGCAGGCCGACCGCGACCAGCCGCTCCGGCCCGGCGCCGCGGGCGATCAGCAGGTGGGCCAGCCGGTTGGCGCGGCGGTCGAGTTCGGCGTAGTCGAGGGTCTCGGTGGCGCCGATCAGGGCGGGGGCCGCGGGGTGCGCGGCGACCCGGGCGGCGAACAGCGCGGGCACCGTCCCGGTCGGCCACCGCGGCGCGCCGCCGGTCCGGTCGGCCAGTTCCCGCCGCTCCGCCTCGCCGAGCAGCGGCAGCCGGTGCAGGGCGGTGCCGGGCCGCTCGGCCAGCAGTTCCAGCAGGGTGAGCAGCCGGTCGGCCAGCCGCGCCGCGGTGGGCGCGGTGAACAGGTCGGTGCTGTAGCCGAGGTAGCCGGTCAGGCCGCCGTCGCGCTCGAAGAAGTCGAAGGAGAGGTCGAGGCTGGCGGTCAGCACCGGCGGGCGGACCTCGGCCGGCTCCAGTCCGGCGAACCCGCCGGTCGGGCGCGGGGTGTTGTGCAGGTTGACCGCGACGCCGGCCAGCGGCGGGCGGGCCGGGTCCCGTTCGGCCCGCACCTCCTCCACGACCTGCTGGAACGGCAGCTCCTGGTGCTTCAGCGCGTCCAGCACGGTGGTGCGCACCCGGTCCAGCAGCTCGGTGAAGGAGCGGGCCTCGTCGACCCGGGAGCGCAGCACCAGGTTGTTGACGAAGAAGCCGACCAGCGGCTCGGTCTCGGCGCGGGTGCGGCCGGAGACGGCGGTCGCCACCGCCACGTCGGACTGCTCGGTCCACCGGGCCAGCAGCAGCTGGACGGCGGCGACGAGGGTCATGAACAGGGTGGCCCCGCCGGCCCGGGAGAGCCCGCGCAGCCGCTCGGCGAGCTCCGCGGGCACCGCGAACTCGTGCATCGCCCCGGCGCCGGAGCGCACCGGCGGGCGCGGCGCGTCGGTCGGCAGGTCCAGCGGCGGCAGGTCGGCCAGCTGCCCGCGCCAGTACTCCAGGTCGGCGCGGAGCTGTTCGCCGGCCGCCCGCTCCAGCTGCCAGCGGGCGAAGTCCGGGTACTGGACGGTGAGTTCCGCCAGCGCGGCCTCGGTGCCGGTGGTCCGCGCGGTGTAGAGCGCGGCGAGGTCGGCGAGCAGGACGCCCATCGACCAGCCGTCGGTGACGATGTGGTGCAGGCTCAGCGCCAGCACGTGCTCCCGCTCGGCCAGCCGGATCAGCACCGGGCGCAGCAGCGGGCCGCGCCGCAGGTCGAACGGGTGGCGGGCCTCGGCTTCCAGGGCCGCCGTGAGCGCCTGTTCGCCGTCCCGGCGGCGCGTCAGGTCGACGACGGCGAGCTCCGCACTGGCCTCCGGCAGGACCCGCTGCAGGCCGGTGCCGGCCCCGGGCTCGAACACGGTGCGCAGGGACTCGTGCCGGGCCACCAGCTGCCGCAGCGCCGTCCGCAGCGCCGCCTCGTCCAGTGCGCCGGCCAGCCGCACCGCGTGCAGGGTGTTGTACTCGACGCTCGCCGGGTCCACCTCGTGCAGGTACCAGAGCCGCTGCTGGGCCGAGGAGAGCGGGAGGCCGCCCGCGCGGTCGGTGCGGGGGATCCCGGCGTCCGCCGCGTCCCCGTCGGGCCGGGCCGCCGCGCCGCTCAGCCGGCTCCGCAGCTGCTCCCGCAGGTGGGCCGGCAGGGCGGCGATCCGGTCGGCCCGCGCACTCGTGCTGTCCATGCTCGCCTTCTCGGTGTGGGTGTGGGTGTGGCTCTGGATGGTCCGGGGGTCGGGTTTCGGGTCAGGCCGCGTCATCGGTGCCGCCTCCGGCCGTCCGCTCCAGACCGGCCAGGATCTTTTCCTCGACGACCGCCGCGAGCTCCGCGACGGTCGGCCCGTCGAACAGGTCCCGGGGCGAGAGGTCCACCCCGAACACCACCGACATCCGGGAGAGCAGGCGCAGCGTCCCGATCGAGTCGCCGCCGAGGTCGAAGAAGCTGTCCTCGACGCCGAATCCGGCGACATCCAGCACCTCGGCCCAGAGCTCCGCGACCGCCTCCTCGGCGGGTGTCCGCGGTGCCACCCGGCCGGCCGCCGGGCGCGCGGACGGCGCCGCGGCCGGGAGTGCCCGGGCGGGTGCGGCGCCGTCGGCCGGGCCGGGCCCGGCGAGCACCGGCAGCGTGCCGATCACCCGGTCCGGGTCGGCGGCGACCGCGGTGAGCAGCTCCGCCAGCTCGGCGGCGATCCGCCGCACGGTGGCCGGGTGGAAGCGCTCCGGGTCGTAGTGCAGCACCAGCGACAGGCCGTTCGCCGCGTAACCGATCAGGTTCAGCGGGAAGTTGGTGCCGGTGACGGCCTGGATGTCGAGCAGCTCCAGGCCGTACCCGGCCACCAGCTCCCGGTCGAACGGGTAGTTCTCGAAGACCACGCAGCTGTCGAACAGCTGGGCCTCGCCGCGCAGCCCGGCCCAGGCCCGCAGCTGGTGCAGCGGGACCTGCTCGTGCTGGCGGGCCTCGGCCTGGTCGGCCTGCAACCGGCGGAGCCAGTCGGCGAGCGGGGCGTCCCGGTCGACCTCGGCGCGCACCGGCAGGGTGTTGATGAAGAGGCCGATCATCTCCTCGACCCCGTCCAGCTCGGCCGGGCGGCCCACCACGGTGGCGCCGAAGCAGACCCGCCGGTCGCCGCTGTAGTGCGCGAGCAGCAGCGCCCAGACGCCCTGGACCAGGGTGTTCATGGTGACCCGGGCGTCCCGGGCGGCGGCGTGCAGCCGGGCCGAGACCTGCTCGGGCAGCCGCAGCCGGGTCTGCGCCGAGGACGCGGCGGGCCGTCCCGGCACCGCGGGCCGGTCGTACGGCAGCGCGGTGGGCGCGGTCAGGCCGGCCAGCGCGGGGCGCCAGTAGTCCGCGGCCGCCGTGTGGTCCCGGGCGGCCAGGTGGGCCACGTAGTCCCGGTAGGGGCGGCGCGGCCGCTCGACGGAGGTGGTGCCGGCGGCCAGCGCGGCGTACTCGGCGAGGACGTCGCCGAGCAGGCGCATCGCGCTCCAGCCGTCCAGCAGGGCGTGGTGGAAGGTCCAGAACAGCTGGACCCGGTCGGTGTCCAGCCGGGCCACCGCCACCCGGGAGAGCGGGGCGGCCTCGAAGTCCAGGCCGCGGGCCCGGTCCTCGGCCAGGTGGCGCTCGGTGGCGTGCTGCCGGGCCGCCGGGTCGAGGCCCCGCCAGTCGAGCCGGGTGACCGTCAGCGCGGCCTCGCGGTGGACCACCTGGAGCGGCTCGGGCAGGCCGCGCCGGTGCACGGCGGTGCGCAGCACCGGGGTCCGGTCGACCACCCGCTGCCAGGCCGGGGCGAGCAGTTCGGGCCGGTCCACGCCGGCCAGCTCGACGTGGTTCTGCTCCAGGTAGAGCCCGCGCTCGGGGTCGAGCAGGCTCTGCAGCACCATGCCGCTCTGCATCGGCGTCAGCGGGTAGACGTCCTCGACCGCCGTGCCGTCGCCGACCAGCCGGTCCAGGGCGTCCTGGTCGAGCCCGGCGAGCGGGAAGTCGGAGGGCGTCCGGCCGCCCGCGCCCGGTTCGGCGCAGTGCGCGACCAGGGCGACCAGCCGGGCCGCGAAGCCCTCGGCCAGCGCGCGCACGGTCTCCCGGCTGTGCAGTCCCTCGCCGTAGGACCAGGTGAACTCCAGCCGACCGTCCCGGACCTGGCCGACGATGTCCAGCAGGTGCATCCGCCGGGCCGCCGGGTCCTGGTGGAGGCCGAGGTCGGAGACGGCCGTGACCAGGCCGCCGGGTGCGGCCGCGCCGCCGAACCGGCCCAGGTAGTTGAAGCTGACCCTCGGCAGCGGGTGCGCGGCGAGTTCGGGCGCCCCGGCCAGGTGGCGCAGCACGCCGTAGCCCAGCCCGCGCCCGGGGACGGCGCGCAGCTGCTCCTTGACCGAGCGGAGCAGCTCGCGCGGCCCCGCGCCGGCCCGGGCGGTGAGCGCCACCGGGAAGTACGAGGTGAACCAGCCGACCGCGCGGGTCAGGTCGGGGCCCGCGCCGATCTCCTCGCGGCCGTGCCCCTCCAGGGCGATCACCGTCCGCTCGCGCCTGGTCCACTCGGCAAGCACCGGGGCGAGGGCGGCCAGCAGGACGTCGTTGACCTCGGTGCGGTAGACCGGCGGCACCTCGCGGAGCAGCGCGGCGGTGGTCCGCTCGTCCAGGGCCACCCGCACCTCGCGGGTGCCCGAGACGAGGTTGGCGGGCTCGCCGGGACCGTCCGGTCGGACGTGCGGCACCTCGGCCGCGCCGTCCGCGAACAGCCCGGCCCAGTGGCCGAGTTCGCCGTCGAAGGTGCCGTCCGAGGCGGCCCGGGCGAGCCGTCGGCACCAGGCGGCGAAGGAGTGGGAGCGGGGGCCCAGGTCGATCGGCCCGCCCGCCCGGGCCTGCCGGTAGGCGTGCTCCAGGTCCTCCAGCAGGGTGCGCCAGGAGACGCCGTCCACCACCAGGTGGTGGGCCACCAGCAGCAGCCGGGCGCCCTGCGGGCCGCCGTGGAAGAGCACCGCGCGCAGCAGTTCGCCGGCCCGCGGGTCGAGTTCGGCGTGCGCCCGCGCGGTGTGCTCGTCGACCAGGGCGCCGGCCCGCTGTTCGGCGAGCCCGGCCAGCGGGACGGTCCGCAGAATCGTTTCCGCATGCCCGGCGGGCTCGGCCGGGGCGTCCGGCAGCTGGGTCCAGCGCCCGTCCACCTCGGCGAAGCGCAGCCGCAGCGCCTCGTGCCGCGCGACCAGCGCGGACAGGGCGGTGGCCAGCGCGACGGGGTCGCAGTCCGCCGCCAGGTCGAGCGTGAGGTACTGGTGGAAGGCGGTCGGCTCGGCCGACCGGCTCAGGTAGAGCTGCTGGATCGGCAGCACGGGCGTGCGCTCCGGCGCGGCCGCGGCCTCCGGCTCGCCGTCCGCGGCGCCCTCCTCGGGCGTCTGCTCCCAGCTCAGGTGGGCCGCCAGCGCGGCGACGGTCTGTCGGCGGAACAGGTCCTTGGAGGTGAGCCGCAGTCCGGCGCGCCGGGCCCGGGCCACCACTTGGAGGCTGAGGATCGAGTCGCCGCCCAGGGCGAAGAAGTTGTCCTCGACGCCCACCTCCGGGACCCCGATCACCTCGGACCAGATCGCGCACAGCCGCCGCTCCACCGGGGTGCGCGGGGCCACCCGGACCGGCGGCGCCCCGGCCCCGTCGGCCTGCGGTGCCGGGCGCAGCGCGGCCAGCGCCCGGCGGTCGACCTTCCCGTTCGGGGTGAGCGGCATCCGCTCCAGCACCGTGAAGCGGGACGGCACCATGTACTCGGGCAGCACCTCGGCGACCCGGGCGGTGAGCGCGGCGGGGTCCGCCGCGGCCCCCGCCTCGGCCACCACGTACGCGGCCAGCCGCCGGTTCCGGCCGCGGTCGCCCTCGACCAGCACGGCGGCCTGGGCCACCTCCGGCAGGCCGGCGACCACGCTCTCGATCTCGCCGAGCTCGATCCGGTAGCCGCGCAGCTTGACCTGGTCGTCGGCCCGGCCCAGGTAGTCCAGGGTGCCGTCGGCCCGGCGGCGCACCAGGTCCCCGGTCCGGTACATCCGGGTGCCGGGCGCGCCGAACGGGTCGGCGACGAAACGCTCGGCGGTCAGCGCCGGGCGGTTGGCGTAGCCGCGGGCCAGCCCGGCCCCGGCCAGGTACAGCTCGCCGGGCACGCCGACCGGCACCGGCCGGCCGTAGCGGTCCAGCACGTGGGCGGCCGTGTTGGCGACCGGGCCGCCGATGCCGGGGGCCCAGCCGTCCGGGCTCTCCGCCGCCACCTCGCCGGCCGTCCCGACCACCGTGTACTCGGTCGGCCCGTAGTTGTTGACCAGGCGGAACGGCAGGCCGGGGGCCGGGCGGCGGTGCAGCGTGTCGCCGCCGGTCAGCACCGTGCGCAGGGCGGTCCGGCCGATCGCGGGCTGGTCCAGCACCACCTCGGCGAGCGGCGTGGGCAGGAAGCAGACGGTGGTGCCGCGCTCGGTGAACCAGTCCACCAGCGCCGCCGGGTTCCCCAGCGCGGCCTCACCGGGCAGGTCGATCCGGGCGCCGGCGGTCAGGTAGGGCCAGATCTCCCACACCGCCGCGTCGAAGCCCAGCCCGGCCACCTGCGAGGCCCGGTCGGCGGGGCCGACCCGGTGGGCCCGGACGTGCCAGCCGCAGAGGTCGGCGAGCGAGCGGTGCGAGACCATCACGCCCTTGGGCAGTCCGGTCGAACCGGAGGTGTGGACGAGGTAGGCCAGGTCCTCGGGGTGGGTGTGGACGCGGGGCGCGGTGGCCGGACGGGCGGCGATCGCGGCCCGGTCCGCCGCGCGGTCCAGCAGCACGACGGCGGGACCGTCGCCCGTCGGCAGCTCCTCGGCCCGCGCGGTGGTGCTGATCAGCACCGGCGCACCGGTGTCCTCGATGATGTACCGCAGCCGCTCGGCCGGCAGCCCGGGGGCCAGCGGCACGTAGGCGCCGCCGGCCTTCAGCACCGCGAGCAGGGCGACCAGCAGCTCCGGCGAGCGCTCCAGGTACAGCCCGACCGGGACGTCACGGCCGACCCCGAGCGCCACCAGGTGGTGCGCCAGGCGGTTGGCCCGGGCGTCCAGTTCGGCGTAGCCGAGCTGCTCGCCCTCGGACCACACGGCGACCGCGGTCGGCCGCAGGGCGGCCTGCCCGGCGAAGAGCAGGTGCACCGGGCGGTCCGTCGGGTAGTCGTCCGCGGTGTCGTTCCAGGCGGCCAGCCGGCGCTCGCGCTCGGCCTCGTCCTCCAGCGGCAGCCGTGCCATCGGGCGGTCCGGGTCGGCGGCCACCGCGGCCAGCAGGACGCACAGGTGGTCGGCGATCCGCTCGACGGTCACCGGGTCGAACAGGTCGGTGTTGTACTCGACCATCAGGTCCAGCGCGCCCTGGCGCTCGGTGAACTCCAGGGTCAGGTCCAGCACGGCCGCGGTGCGCGGCAGGTCGACCCGCTCGCCGTGCAGGCCGGGCAGGTCCAGCCCGCCGGCCGGCGCGTTCTGCAGCACCACCAGCGCCTCGACCAGCGGGGTGCGGCTCGGGTCCCGCTCCGTGCAGAGCTCCTCCACCAGCCGTTCGAACGGCACCTCCTGGTGGGCGAAGGCGGCGAGCGCGGCCTCCCCCACCTCGCCCAGGAAGTCCCGGAACGAGCGGTGGCCGTCCACCGTGGCGCGCAGCACCACGGTGTTGATGAACGCGCCGACCAGCCCCTCCAGCTCGGGCCGTTCACGGCCCGACACGGCGGTGCCCACGGCCACGTCCCGCTGCCCGGTCAGCCGGGCCAGCAGCAGCTGGGCGGCGCCGGCCAGCACCGTGAACAGGGTGCCGCCGCCGGTCGCGGCGAGCGTCTTCAGGGCGGCGGTGACCCGGCGGTCCACGGTACGGCGGTGCACCGCGCCGGCCGAGCCGCGGACCGCCGGGCGGGGCCGGTCGGTGGGCAGCCGCAGCGGCTCGACGCCGTCCAGCCGCTGCCGCCAGTAGGCGAGCTGCTCCTCGGTCCGGGCGTCGTCGAGGTGTTCGCGCTGCCAGGCCGCGTAATCGGCGTAGCCGGTCGCCAGCGGCGCCAGCGCGGCCGGCGCACCGGTGGCCGTGGCGGTGTAGCGGGCGCTCAGTTCGGCGGTCAGCACGCCGGTGGACCAGCCGTCGGTGGCGGCGTGGTGCACCCCGAGCGCCAGCAGGTGGTCCCGGTCGGCCAGCCGGACCAGCAGCGCCCGCAGCACCGGGCCGCGGCGCAGGTCGAACGGCCGGGCGACCTCGGCCCGCAGCAGCTCGTCCAGCGCGGCGGCCCGCTGCTGCGCGCCCGCGATGCCGGACAGGTCCGCGAGCTCCAGCGGGACCTCCGTGCTCCCGGCCGGGTGGATCACCTGGAAGGGCCCGTCCGCGTCCTCGGCGAAGGTGGTGCGCAGCGGCTCGTGGCGGTCGATCAGCTGCCGCAGCGCGGTGTGCAGCGCCGCCGGGTCGAGGGTGCCGCGCAGCCGGAACGCGGTGTGCACGTTGGCGGCGGCGCTCTCCGGGTCGAACCGCTGGGTGAACCAGAAGCGCCGCTGGGTCGAGGAGAGCGGCAGCCGGCCGGTGCGGTCGGCCGGCGGGATGGCCCGCACGGCGTCCGCCCCGGCGGGCAGCGCGTCCGTCCCGGCGAGGAGCGCGGCCGTCAGCGCCTCGACGGTGCGGTGCCGGAACAGGGTCCACACCGGCAGCCGGACCCCGGTCGCGGCGTGGATCCGGGACGCCACCCGGGCCATCGCCAGCGAGTCGCCGCCGAGTTCGGCGAAGTCGTCGGCGACACCGACGTCGTCGAGGCCGAGCACCTCGCACCAGATCCCGGCGAGCACCCGCTCGGTCTCCGTGCGCGGGGCCACCGGGACGGCGTCCAGGCTGTCCCGGCGGGACGGGGCGGGCAGCGCCCGGCGGTCCAGCTTGCCGTTGACGGTCAGCGGGAACCGGTCCAGCGCCTTGAAGGCGCTCGGGACCATGTGCGAGGGCAGCGAGCGCAGCAGGTGCTCGCGCAGCCGGGACGGGGCCGGCACCGTGCCGCCGGCCTCGGCGGGCACCAGGTAGGCGACCAGCCGGCGGTCCCCCGGCCGGTCCTCGCGGACCAGCACCACGGCCTGTCCGACGGCGGGGTCGCGCCGCAGCGCGTCCTCGATCTCGCCGGGCTCGATCCGGAAGCCGCGGACCTTCACCTGGTCGTCGCTGCGCCGCTGGTACTCCAGGCCGCCGTCCGGCTGGAGCCGCACCAGGTCGCCGGAGCGGTACATCCGGGCGCCGGGGGCGCCGAACGGGCAGGCGACGAAGCGGGCCGCGGTCAGGCCGGGGCGGTTGGCGTAGTTGCGGGCCAGCCCCGGCCCGGCGACGTACAGCTCGCCCACCTCGCCCGGGGCGACCGGACGCAGCCCGCCGTCCAGCACGTGGAAGTCGAGGTCGGGGATGGCCACCCCGACGTCGCTGCCCTCGGCGGCCGCGGCCGAGGCGCGGTCCAGCGCCAGGTAGGAGGCGTGCACCGTGGTCTCGGTGATCCCGTACATGTTGACCAGCACCGGGGCGGTGTCGGCGTGCCGCCGGTACCAGTCCGCCAGCCGGCCGAGGTCGAGGGCCTCGCCGGCCAGGACGATCCGGCGCAGCGTCAGCCGGTCGCCGAGCTCGGGCTCGGCCAGGTCGGCCGCGAGCAACTGGTAGAAGGCCGAGGGCGTCTGGTTCAGCACCGTCACCCGCTCGGTCACCAGCAGCCGCAGGAACTCGGCCGGCGACCGGGTCACCTCCTGCGGCACCACCACCAGCCGGCCGCCGTGCAGCAGCGCTCCCCAGATCTCCCAGACCGAGACGTCGAAGGCGAAGGAGTGGAAGAGCGGCCAGACGTCCGTCTCGTCGAAGGCGTACCAGTGCGCGGTGCTCGTGAGCAGCCGCACCACGTTGCGGTGCGGGACGACCACGCCCTTGGGCCGGCCGGTGGAGCCCGAGGTGTAGATGGCGTAGGCGGCGTGGTCGGGCGAGCGCCGCACGGCGGCCAGGTCGATCCCCTGGGCCGCCGTCACCGCGGCCTCGGTCTCCGGCGCGTCCAGCACCAGCCGCCGGGTGCCGGCGGCCGGCGGGCCGAGCCGTTCGGCGACCTCGGCGGTGGTCAGGGTGAGCACCGCGTCCGCGTCGTCGAGCACGTAGCCGATCCGCTCGGCCGGGTACTCGGGGTCGACCGGAACGTACGCCGCGCCGGACTTGAGCACGGCGAGGACGGCGACCAGCAGGTCGGCCGAGCGCGGGAGCACCAAGGCGACGAACCGCTCCGGTCCGGCGCCCCCGGCCACCAGCAGCCGGGCCAGCCGGTCGGAGCGGGCGTCCAGCTCCGCGTAGCTCAGCGACCGCTCCCGGTGGGTGAGCGCTATGCCGTCCGGCGTTCGCGCGGCCTGCGCGGCGAACAGCTGGTCCAGGCATCTCTCCTGCGGTACTGCCATCGGTGCAACTCCCTCTCGGACCTCGACGAGGAATCACGGCACGACGAACGGTCGGCCTCGCCCCGCTCCGCGCGCTCGGCGTCGCGCGCCGGACGCCCACGGGGGTTCCTCGCTGTGAGTCTCCGTCAGGGGTTCGCGGCCGCTCCAGGTGTTTGACTCGTCCGCTAAACAGCCCGTTCGCACCTTTTGAGCAGCCCTCTTGAGCAGCCCTTCTGAGCAGCCCTCAGCCGGGGTCCGGCAGCGGGAGGGTGAGCACGGTTCCCGGGCCGCCGCGGCCGCCCGGGTCCCGCCCTTCCGCCCGGCCGAGGCAGCCGGCGGCGATCCGCCGCAGGAGCTCGTTGGCCTCGCGCAACTCCGCGTTCTCGGAGGCGAGTTCGGCGATCCGCCGCCGGCAGGCCGGGCAGCCGTCCGCTCCGAACGGCACGGCTCAGTCCCTCGTGCCGCGCCGGGCGGCGCCCAGCAGGACCACCGCCAGCAGCATCGCCAGCGCCAGCGCCGCGACCACCAGCGGGCCGGGGCCCGCCGGACGGCCCGCCACCCGGACCGCGCCCATGAAGTCGACGGCCGCGACGTGGTTCGCCACCAGGTACCAGAGCGGCAGGTAGAGCGCCTGGAAGGGGCGGTGGGAGCGGCTCAGGTAGCCGAGGAACATCGCCAGGGCGGGGATGAACAGGGCACCGGCGGCCCAGCAGGCCGCCCCGCGTACGTCCCCGGCCAGCAGCTCCCGGACCAGCGGGACCAGGCCGAGCAGCACGGTCAGCACCAGGCCGGAGGCCCACTCGGCGAGCAGCCGCAGCCGCGGGGCCGGGCAGGCGCCGAGCAGACCGTCCAGGCCGTGCTCGGCCTGCCGGCTGCCCAGCCGGGACCAGAGCAGCACCGGCCACAGCCAGAGCGCCGGCAGCACCAGGCCGGTGACCAGGCCGATCGGCAGCACGGCGGCGGCCGCGCCCAGCGCCGCCGCGCCCAGCCACCACCAGCGGGAGACCCCGCCGAGCAGGATCCGGACCTCGCCGGCGACCAGCCGGCCGATGCCCCGGCCCCGCTCCGGCGCGGTGGCCGGCAGCACGACGGGCGCCGGTCCGGCGGGGGCGGTCGGCACGTCCTGCTGCCCGCTGCCGGTTGCGCCGACGCCGCCGTTGACGGACCCGGACGACCGGGCCGGGTCGAAGCGGCCGAACCAGAGCGCCGGCAGCACGGCGAGCCCCACGGCCAGCAGGACCAGCACCAGCCGGCCGCACAGGAAACCACCGGACAGCCGCAGGCCGTCCCACTGGAACGGGATCAGCGGCGCGTCCACCTTGGTCAGACCGAGGCTGAACGGCCGGTGCGGAGCGCCGCCCGTCACGCCGGTCAGCGCCGCGTCCATCGAACCGGACACCTCGTGGACGCCCAGGCCGTCGAACGGTCCCCCGCCGGCCTGCCCGCCGATGCAGAAGGCCAGCGCCAGCAGGAACCAGACCACGTTGCCGCCCCCGCCGCGCAGCGGCCGGACGGTCTCGAAGAAGACGGCGGCACCGGCGGTGACCGCGACCACGGGCAGCGCCAGCGTCAGGAACGGTCCCAGCAGGGCCACCGGGTCGACGGCGCGGTCCTCGCCGCGCACCAGTTGCAGCACCAGCGTGGTGCCGGCCAGTACGGCCAGCATCGAGGCCAGCACCAGCAGATTGCTCAGGAAGCGCCCGGCGAGGTAGCCGGCGCTGCGCAGCGGGGTGGCCGCGAGGATCTGGCCGACCCCGGTGTCGGTGTCCCGGCCGATGCCCTTGCGGACCACGTAGAAGCCGCCGACGGTGATCCACAGCGCGGCCGCCAGGGCCGTCGCCACGCCGGTGTAGGCGCTGTTGTAGAGCCCGCGGTACTCACCGACGGCGACGATCGCCCACCGGCCGCCGGCGGGCGGGACGGCGAGGCAGCCGAGGCCGACCGCGGCCAGCAGGGTCACCGCGTAGACGGGGCGGCGCACCCGGTCCCGGAAGTCCCCCAGGGCCAGCGCGGCCAGGTTGCGCGCGTTCATGCCCGCACCGCCGTGGCGGCGAAGTCCAGGGCGGCGGCGGGCCGGTGGACGATGCCGAGGTAGGCGTCCTCCAGGTCCGGCGGCACCGGGACGGCGCCGGGCACCGGCGCGCCGTCGGCGAGGACGCGCAGCCGCACGCCCTCGGCGGTGCGGACCGTCCGGCTCACCAGGTGGGCGTCCTGGTGGCGGGCGACCTCGTGCGGGGCGACGGTCAGTTCCCAGACCCGGCCGTCGAGTTCGGCCAGCAGGGCCTCGGGGGTGTCGCGCCGCAGCAGCCGGCCGGCGGCCACCACCGCGACGTCCGAGGCGACCGACTCGATGTCGGAGACGATGTGGGTCGAGAGCATCACCAGCCGGTCGGCGGCCAGTTCGCTGAGCAGGTTCCGGAACCGCACCCGCTCCTCCGGGTCCAGCCCCGCGGTCGGCTCGTCGACCACGATCACCCGGGGGTCGCTCAGCAGCGCCTGGGCGATGCCGACCCGGCGCAGCATGCCGCCGGAGTACTTGCCGAGCGGCCGCTTGACCGCCTCGGTGAGGTTGACCAGCTCGATCAGTTCCTCGATCCGGGCCTTCGCCGAGCGCGCGGACAGGCCCTTGGCGGCCGCCAGGTAGGCCAGGAACTCCCGCGCCGTCAGATTCGGGTAGACGCCGAACTCCTGCGGCAGGTAGCCCAGTTCGCGGCGAAGCAGATCCGGTTCGGCCAGTACGTCGGCCCCCCGGTAGATGAGCCGGCCGCTGCTGGGCCGGGTTACCGTGGCGACGATCCGCATCAGCGAGGACTTGCCCGCCCCGTTCGGCCCGAGCAGCCCGAGGATTCCGGCCCCCAGCCGCATCGACACTCCGTCGACCGCGCGCTTCCCCCCCTTGTAGACCTTGGTGACGTCGGTCATTTCGAGCATGATTCGCCTTTCCGGATCAATTGGTGTGCGATCCAGAATTCCGGACACCGGCTCCGACGACATCCACCATTCGGCAGATATCGCGCCGGAATCCCCGGGTCGGAGCGGATTTCCTCAGGCGAGCGGCAAGGAGGCCTTCACGCGCCAACCGCCCTCGTGCGGGCCGGCGCTGGCGTCGCCGCCGAGGCTGCGGACGCGCTCGGTGAGGGCGAGCAGGCCGGTGCCGCCGCCGCTGCGGTGGCGTACGCGTGACGCGCTCCCGCCGCCGTCGTCCGTCACCGACACCAGCAGGCCGGCGTCCCCGAGGCCGGCGCGGACCGCGAGCCGGGTGGCGCCGGGAGCGTGCCGGCGGATGTTGGTGAGCGCCTCCAGGACCAGCCGGTAGACGGCGTCCTCGACCTCGGGCGAGGCGGCGCCGGCCAGGCCGGGGTCCAGCTCCAGGCTGCCGGTCAGGGTGCCGGAGGCGAGGAAGCGGTCGATCAGGTCGGGCAGGTCCGCCAGGCCGAAGACCCGCGTCGGCGGGGGCTCGGTGAACGGCCGGCCGTCCGACTCGCGCAGGGTCCGCAGCGTGTCGTCCATGGACTCCAGGGCGCGGAGCCCGGCCGCCTCCAGCCGGTCGAGCAGCTCCCGGGTCTGCTCGGCGTCGTAGCCGCTGACCTGGGCCGCCTGCACCTCCAGCAGGATGCCGGTGACCTCGTGGGCCACGAAGTCGTGCAGGTCGCGGGCCACTTCGAGGCGCTGTTCGCGCCTGGCCGCGCGCACCGCGCGGGCCCGGCGGGCGTCCTGCAGCCGCAGGTGCACCGCGACGCCCGCCGTGGCCAGCACGGGCGCGGCCGTGATCGTGCAGAGCAGCACGCCCTGTTCGACGTCGCTCGGGGGGTGGTGCAGGGTGTAGCGGAGTGGCAGTGCCAGCGCCACCAGGGCGAGCGGCGGACCGAGCGCCGCGGCCTGCCCGAGCGGCGCCCGGCGCAGCACCCAGGCCAGCAGCACCAGGTGCGCCGCCAGCTCGAACGGCACCCAGGGCAGGACCAGTTGGGCCCTCCCCTGGTAGCCGAGGTCGACCGCCAGGGAGGCGGCGAGTACCCCGCCGACGGCGAACGGCACCGCCCGCGGCCCGAGCAGGCCGCGCAGCGCCGCCACCGTCACCGCGAGGACGGCGGGCAGCGCGGCCTCCAGGGCGGCCGACCGGCCGCCGTTCGGCGCCAGCGGCACGGGTACGAGCAGCGCCGTGACCAGCACGGCGAGGGCGGTCAGCCGCCGGTCGGTCTCAGGCATCGGAGCCCTCCGTGCGGGGCCCGGGCAGGCGGGAGGCGGCGGACCGGCCCGGCGCGTAGCCCAGCTCGACGGCCCGGACCGCGATGCCGACCCGGTTGCGCACCCCCAGCTTCCGCTGGACGGCGGCGACATGGGTCTTCACCGTGCCGGCCGAGATGAAGAGTTCGGCCGCGATGTCGGCGTTGGTCCGGCCCTCCGCGACCTGCCCGGCGATCTGCGCCTCCCGCGCGGTCAGCCGCTCCCCCGCCGGCTCGCCGCCGGGCTCGCCGCTGGTCAGGTGCTTCAGGAGCCGGACGGTGACGGCCGGGCTGATCAGGCTCTCGCCCGCCATCGCGGCCCGCACCGCCTCCACCAGCAGGGCCGGCCCCGAACGCTTCAGCAGGAACCCGCAGGCGCCGTCCCGCAGCGCCGGGTAGACGTACTCGTCGAGGTCGAAGGTGGTGACCACGACGACCTTCACCCGGGGTTCCGGCGCCCGGGGGCCGCAGAGCCGCCGCACCACCTCCAGGCCGTCCATCCGCGGCATCCGGACGTCGACCAGCGCGACGTCCGGACGCAGCCGCTCGGCCTGTTCGACGGCCGCCACACCGTCGGCGGCCTCGCCGACGACGGTGATGTCCGGCTGCCCCTCGAAGATCCGCCGCATCGCGCGCCGGACCATCTCCTGGTCGTCGGCGATCAGCAGGCGAATCGTCATGGGAAGGCCGTTCCGTACTGGCCCCGGGGGCCGGTGGTGGGTGGTGGGGTGGAGGTGGGCGGTCGGGTGGTCAGTCCGTGGCGACGACCAGGCTCCGGGGGCGCATGTCCGTCCAGTTGGCGTCGACGTGCTCGACCGCGGTGGCCCGGTCGGCGTCGGCCAGGACGACCCGCCACCCGGCCGGCACCTCGGCGAAGGCCGGCCAGAGCGAGTACTGGTCCTCCTCGTTCATCAGGACGTGGAAGGTGCCCTCGGCGTCGTCGAAGGGGTTGGCGTTGGCCATGTCGGTACCTTTCAGGCGGGGATGTCGGCGCGGCTTCCGGCCGGCGGCCGGGTGCCGTGGCGCTGCACGAGCGCCACGCCGAGTCCGGTCAGGGTGTGCAGCGCGGTGTTGCGGTTGCGCAGGGTGGTGACGAGTCCGGCCCGGCGCAGCACCGCCGCGTGCTTGCTGGCGCCGGCCAGGGAGATGCCCAGCCGCTCGGCGAGCTCGCTGGTGGTGCAGGTGTCGGTCAGGGTCTGCAGGGCGGCCGCCCGGGTGTGTCCGACCAGGGCGCCGAGCGCCTGTTCGTCGGGGCCGGGCCCGGTCGCGAGCCCCTGCCGCACGGTCGGGTCGACGGGGAAGACCAGGACGGGGCCGCCGACCTCGCGGTCGTGCTCCAGGAACACGCAGGTCCGCCCGGGCAGGAAGAACCCGGGGCTGAGGACCAGTCCCCGGCCGTCCAGCCGGACGTCCCGGTCGGGTCCGTCGTGCAGTTCGAGCACCCGTCCGTTCCAGCGCAGCTTGGGGTGGACGGTGCCGAGTAGCCGCTCGACGCCGCCCGCGATCACGATCCGGGCCCGGGCCTCCCGGATCCGTTCCAGCTGAGTGCGGACCTCTCCCCAGTGCGGCAGCACCGCGACCTGGGCGAAGGCGGCGAGCTCGGCGTTCAGCTCCGGCGCGGCCCCGCCCTCGGCCGGGCGGCCCTCGGCGGGCCGGCCGAAGGCGTGCAGCAGCTCCGGCAGGGTCCGGTACCGCTGGGCGAGGGCCTCCAGCCCGGCGCCGCGGGCGCCGAGCTCGGCGCGCACCCGGGCCCGCCACGGGTGGCAGACGGCGGAGCCGCCCCGGGTCCACAGGTGCAGGGCGAACAGGGCCTCGGTCATCGGGCCGAGCCCGGCCACCATCCGTGAGCGCGCCAGGTCCTCGACCGTGCAGTGGATTCTCAACACAGGGATCTCCGTTGGGACGTGACGGTGCCGGCAGCGCGCCCCCGCCCGGTCACGAACGGGGTTCGGCGGGAGCGGGCCCGGGGTCCGCGGTGCGGGGCGGCGCAGGTGGCGCGGGTGGCGCGGGTGGCGCGGGTGGCGACAGTTCGGCCGGTGTCGCCGCCGCCCGGCTGAGGGGCAGCACGACCGCCTCCCGGCGGGGCCGTGTGAGCCGCTCGACCATTCCTATGAGCGTGAGCAGCAAGCTGCTTCCTCCTCGAACTCGAAGTCGATCTTCGTTCCGACCCGGGGAATCCTAGGGACGGAACGCACCGAGGAAGTCGACCCGGCGGCAGCCGAAGATGATTACCGGGGCATCGAAAGTCGTCCACCGGGAATCGACGATCGTGCACGAATCGGCCGGTCGTCCACACCGAAAGGGAGCCCGCCGGGAACAATCGACGACTGTCGCGCGCCGGGACCGTGGCCTAGAAATGAGGAGCCTGCGGGAGATCCGGCCGTTCCGGCACGGGACACCCAGGCAGTCGGCCCCCACGCCGACCCCGATCCGTCGCAGGGTCGCGGCGCCGCCCGTCCGGCGGGCGCCCCCACCGGCGACCAGCGAGCAGCAATCAGTAAGGAACCACCATGGCATCGAGCCTGACCACCGACACGGTCGGCGCCGCCGGCGGGAGACCCCTCTCCCGTCACCCCCGTGGCCTGGCCACCCTGTTCTTCACCGAGATGTGGGAGCGGTTCTCCTACTACGGCATGCGGGCCCTCCTCGTCGTCTACCTGATCTCCGGCGGGTCGGACGCCGTCGTGGACAGCCAGGGCGGCGGCTTCGCCATGAAGGCGACGGTCGCGACGGCCGTGTACTCGGTCTACGTCGCCATGGTCTACCTGATGGCGATGCCCGGCGGCTGGTTCGGCGACCGCGTCTGGGGCGCCCGGAAGACCGTCGTCATCGCGGGCGTCGTGATCATGACGGGACATTTCCTGCTCGCCCTGCCCGGGCAGGTGATGTTCTTCGCCGGCCTCGCGTTCGTCGCGGTCGGCTCCGGCCTGCTCAAGGCCAACATCTCCACGATGGTGGGCCACCTGTACGACGGCCCGGCCGACCCGCGCCGGGACAGCGGCTTCACGCTGTTCTACGTCGGCATCAACCTCGGCGCCTTCGCCGCGCCCTTCGTCATCGGCACCGTGGGCCAGACGCTGAACTGGCACGTGGGCTTCGCGATGGCCGGCGTGGGCATGGCCCTGGGCCTGTGCGTGTTCCTGCTCGGCACCCGGCACCTGAGCCCGCAGAGCTTCGTCGTGCCGAACCCGCTGAGCCCCCGGGAGCGCTCCGCGGTCCTGGTCAAGGCAGCTGCCGTCACGGGTCTCGTCGCCCTCGGCTACGCGGCCCTGGTCCTGACCGACGCCTTCACCCTGAACTGGGTGCTCATCCCGCTCTCGCTGGCCGGTCTGCTGATCCCGGTCGGCGTGCTGGTCCGGATCAAGCGCGACAAGGACCTCACGGCCGCCGAGCAGTCCGGGGTGAACGGCTACCTCTGGTTCTTCGGCGCCGCCGCCGTGTTCTGGATGATCTACGACCAGGCCGGTTCCACGCTGGCCACCTTCGCCGAGACCCGGTCCGCGAACACCCTGCTGGGCCTCGACTTCCCGTCCACCTGGTTCCAGTCCCTGAACCCGCTGTTCATCCTGGCCCTGGCGCCGGTCTTCGCCTGGCTGTGGATCGCGCTCGCGCGGCGCGGCCAGGAGCCGAGCACCGTGGTGAAGTTCGGGCTGGCGCTCGTCCTGGTCGGCGCCTCCTTCTTCGTGTTCGCCGTACCGCTGCTCGCGGCCGGCGCCGAGGGCAGGGTCAGCCCGATGTGGCTGGTGCTGATCTACCTGATCCAGACGGTCGCCGAGCTGTGCCTGTCGCCGGTGGGCCTCTCCCTGACGAGCAAGACGGCGCCGGCGAAGTACGCCTCGCAGATGATGGGCGTGTGGTTCCTCGCCGTCACCACCGGCGACTGCGTCACCGGGCTGCTGGCGACGGCCGGCGTGGACCTCAACGGCCCCGCGGCCGTCCTCGGCCAGGCGGCCCTGGCCGTCGCGGCGGGCTTCGCCGTCCACCTGGGCCGCCGGAGGGTGCGGGCCCTGATGGGCGACGTGCACTGACCTGCCTGCCGCTGCCCCCCGCCGTGACCGGACACCCTCCGGTCACGGCGGCTCGGCGGGAAGACGACGACGGCGGTTCCCAAGCCCGTGACCGGGTCCGGGAACCGCCGTCGTGTCGGTTCAGGCGACGATCAGTCCACCTCGTCCGGCACCGCCATCAGCCGGGCCCTGGCGACGGGGCCGGGGGTGGAGGCGGGACCGGGGGCCAGGGCGTCCAGGCGGGCGCGGATCCGCTCGGCGTCCGGGGTGCCGAGCCGGTCCGCGACGTTGAGGGCGAGCCGCAGCCGGATCTCGCCCTCGACCTGCTCGCCCTCCCCGCAGAGGATCGTCCCGGCGCCCTCCAGCGCGAGCATCTCCTGGTGCGGGAGCGGGAGTTCACAGGCCAGGTCGCGGGCCAGCGCGTAGTGGGTGCGCGCGTCGGACCAGCCGGTCTCGGCGAGCAGCCGGCCCAGCAGGTTCTGCGCCTCCGCCTCCGTCCCCGGGTCCTGGAGGTCCCGGCACAGGCTCAGGGCCCGCCACAGGTTCTGCAGCGCCGACTCGTAGGCGCCGGTGGACCGCTGGGCGTCGCCGAGCACCGCGAGCGCCCGGGACTCGCCGAACCGCAGCCCGAGCTCGCGGTAGCCGGACACCACACCGGAGAGCCACTCGACCGCGACCACGGCCCGGCCGGCCGCGAGGTCCACCCGGGCCAGCCCGAATAGCGCCTCCAGTTCCCCGTGCCGACGGCCGCCCTCGCGGTGCAGCTCCAGCGCGGCGGTGAACTCCCGCTGCGCCCGCGCCGTCTCGCCGAGCGCCAGGTGGGCGTCCCCGAGCAGCAGCAGGGTGTCCGCCCGCCCCTCGTCGTGACCCAGCGCGCGGTGCAGCTCCAGCGCCTCCTCCAGGCTCCCGACGGCCGCCGGGTACTGGCCCGTCAGCTGCTGCATCCGCCCGAGCGCCGCCAGCGCGGCGGCCCGGCCCGGCCGGTCACCGATGGCGGCGCAGAGGTGCGCGGCCTCCCAGTGCCGGGCGGCGGCGGCCTGGTACTGGCCGGTGCGCTCGCCGACGACGCCCAGGCCGAGGTTGGCGTCGGCCCGGCCGGGTCGGCTGCCCAGGAAGTCGAAGAGCTCCAGCGCGGGCTGGAGGTTCTGGGTGGCCGGCCCGTGGTCGCCCAGCGCGAGCTGCGCGCGGGCCAGCCCGACCATCGCGGCGCCCTGGCCGAGCCGGTCCCCGGCGGCGAGGTGCAGGTGCAGCGCGCTCTGGTGGGTCTCCACCGCGGTCCGGTAGCCGCTCAGCGACTCCTGGACCCGGCCGAGCCCCGACAGGGCGTAGGCCTCGCCGGTGCGGTCCGCAAGGCCCCGGTACAGCTCCTGCGCCTCGCGGAACCGCTCCTCGGCCGCCGTCTGCTCGCCCGTCAGCCCGTCCAGCTCGCCCAGGTTGAGCAGGGTCTCGGCCCGGCCGCGCCGGTCGCCGACGATGGCGGCGCTGTCCAGCGCGAGGCGGTGCAGCACCCGGGCCTCCGGCCAGTGGCCCCGACCGCGGAGGAAGGCGTACAGGGCCGTCGGCAGCAGCACCGCGTGGGTGTGGCGGCCGTGCCGGACGGCGAAGTCCACCGCCGCCTGGAGGTTGGCGCACTCGTCCCGCAGCCAGCCGACCGCCCGTTCCGGGGTGGACAGGTCCGGGGCCCGGTCCGGGTTCGGCGTGAGCCGGCCGGCCGTCAGGAGGGGGCGGCGGGCGAGGTGCCGGTTCGCCGTGGCCGCGCAGGCGAGGTAGTGGTCCAGCAGCCGGTTGACGGCCGCGGCGCGGGTGTTGGGGCCGTCGCCGAAGGCCAGCACCCTGGCCGGTTCGCGCAGCGCCTCGGGCACCCGGTAGCGGCCGCGGCCCGGCCGCTCGACCAGGTGGCGGTCGACCAGGGCGTCCAGCAGCCGGCCGACCGCGGCCGGCTCGCTGTCGACCAGGGCCGCGGCGACCAGGACGTCGAGGTCCGGTCCGGGCACCAGCCCGATCCGCCGGAGCAGCCGCTGCTGCGGCACCTCCAGATCGCGGTACGCCAGGTGGAAGGCGCCGGCGACGGCGGGCACGCCCATCGGACGCCCGGCCGTCCCGGCCAGTTCGGCGGCGAGACCGGCCAGCGGCCAGGACGGCCGGTGGCGCAGCCGGGCGGCCGTCAGCCGGACGGCGAGCGGGTGGTGCCCGCACCGGGCCACCACGTCGGCCACCACCGGGTCCGCCTCGTCCAGGCCGAGCCGGCCGGACTCGACGACGAACAGCCGGGCCGCGGCGGCCGGGTCCAGGGCGTCCGCCGCGGCCGCGAACGGCGCCGCCTCCGCCCCTCGGTCGAAGGGTGTCCGGGCCCGGATGTCGGGTCGGGGCCCGGGCGGACGGCCGGACGCGAGGGTCACGGCCGTCCGGACGAGGCGGGCGCTGCTGTTACGAAGACGGCGAATGCTCATGGCGCTTTCTCTGTGGGGAGGTCGTGCCGGGTCGGCGGGAACCGCGCGGAATTCGCTGCTGAATCCGCACCCCCGGGCATCCAGTGATCATCCCCTCGCCGGGGCATCGGACTCCACGGCCGAAGGTCGATGAAAACGCATCCCTGGTTGCCTGGGAATTCACCATTCGTGCATGGACGATCGGGAATCGACAGGAAACGATTCCCCCCTCCCGAAACTCCCTTTCACACCCTGCCCGAGCGGCCGGGGTCCACCCGCCGGGACGGGTCCGCAGCCGAGCCGGGCACCGACTACACTCTGTCCCTTTCGCCCGGATAAGCCACCTTTGATCAAGGACCCCTCGCCGTGACGCCTTCCGACGCTCCGGACGCCTTCGAGCGCTGGTACGCCGCCATCACGAAGCCGGCCGGACGGTCCGCCTGGATGCGCCTCGACCTCCTGGTCGTCGGCCTGGTGGCCATCGGGTCCGTCAACAACGCCCTCAACCCCGCCACCGGGCTGCTGTGCAGCGCGCTGCCCGCCTCCCTGGTCGCCCTGCTGGTGACGGCGGCCTTCCTGTGGCGCCGCCGGGCCCCGCTGGCGGTGGCCGTGCTGTCCCTGGCCGGACTGGTCCTGGACGGCGCCCGCACCCCCGTCTTCATCGCCCTGTTCAACCTCGCCCGGTACCAGCCGCGGCACCGGGCGCTGGTGCTGACGCTGGTCGGCACCCTGTCCGTGCCGCTGAAGATGCTGCTCCCCGGATCGCCGGTGAGCAGCATGTCGAACAACCTGCTCACCTCGGCCTTCTACTCCCTCCTCCCGATCGTCTTCGGCCTCGGCGGGCGGGCCTACGAGCGGAGCATCGTCGCCCTGCGCGAGGAGCGCGAGCGCCGGGTCGCCCAGACCAGGACGGAGGAGCGGATCCGGCTCGCCCGCGAGATGCACGACGTCCTGGGCCACCGGATCGCGATCATCGCGATGCACGCCGGGGCCCTCGAATTCGTCCCGGGGGTGAAGCCGGAGAGCCGGCAGGTGGCCCGGGCCATCGGCGACACCTCCCGGGCCGCGCTGCGGGACCTGCGCCAGGTGCTGGGCGCGCTGCGGGACGGCGACGACTCGGTGATCGCCGGCCACTGCCTCTCCGACGTGAAGAAGCTGGTGGCCGACGCCCGGACGTCCGGCCTGCCCGTCACCCTCGCCACCAACGTCTTCGACCCCGTCCCCCCGGAGCTGGCGCTGACCGCGTACCGCACCGTCCAGGAGTCGCTCACCAACATCGTCAAGCACGCCCCGGAGGCGAAGACCGAGGTGCGGATCACCACGGCGGACGGCAGGCTCGAAGCCATGGTGCGCAACGATCCGTCGCAGGCCCCCGCCCGGTGCATCGCGGTGGCGGGCGACGGCTTCGGGATGCTCGGGCTGCGCGAACGCGTCTCCCTGCTCGGCGGGGAGTTCCACGCCGGCCCGACCGAGGCGGGCGGCTGGAAGGTCGTGACCTCGCTCCCGCTCGACACCCCGGCCCCGGCCCCCGTACACCCCTAGAACCCACTTCCGGCGGGCACATCATCCACTTTGGTGAACGCCCGCCGTGCGACCCTCGGAGATCTCGAAACACCCGGTCGTGGCACCGGGCGAACAGTGGAACGGACCCGGAGGAGGCGGCAGTGATCCGCGTGCTGGTGACGGACGACGAGCCGCTCGTGCGGTTCGGGCTGCGCGCGCTGCTGGAGGCCGCCGACGACATCACCGTCGTCGGCGAGGCCGCCGACGGGGCCGCGGCCCTCGCGCAGGCCCGGGCCCTGGCCCCCGACCTGGTGCTGACCGACCTGCGGATGCCCGGCATGGACGGCATCACCGCCACCAGGCAGCTGCTCGCCCTGCCGAACCCCCCGATCGTCCTGGTCCTGACCACCTTCGACACCGAGGAGGGCGTCACCGAGGCCCTCCAGGCCGGCGCCGCCGGCTACCTCCTGAAGGACGCCCCGCCCGAGCAGCTGGTCGGCGCGATCCGCCTGGTGGCGAGCGGCGGCACCGTACTGGCCCCGGCCTCGGCGGCCCACCTGGTGAACGCCTCCCGCGACCGCGCCACCCAGCCCGCCCGCGTCCCCCCGGACCAGCGCCGCCGCCTGGAGAAGCTCAACGACCAGCAGCGCGAACTCCTCCGCCTGGTCGGCGGCGGCCTGTCCAACGCCCAGATCGCCCAGCGGATGTACCTCGCCGAGGGCACCGTCAAGGCCTACGTCTCCCGGCTGCTCAGCGCCCTGGCCGTGGAGAACCGCACCCAGGCCGCGATCCTGGCGCACATCGCGGGCCTGCTCGACGAGGAGTAGCCTCACGGCGTCGCGAGCGCGGGTCCGGAGTCCCGCGCACCGTTGCGGCAGCCCCGCAGCAGCAACACGTACACCGCAACGGCGACCGCCGCCGCACCCCACTCCCCGTCCTGCAGCCAGAGCCAGGCCGTCCCGGCG
The DNA here is from genome assembly GCF_040683335.1 of Kitasatospora sp. NPDC093806. Taxonomy (NCBI): domain Bacteria; kingdom Bacillati; phylum Actinomycetota; class Actinomycetes; order Kitasatosporales; family Streptomycetaceae; genus Kitasatospora; species Kitasatospora sp. NPDC093806. The sequence goes on along the minus strand of NZ_JBFBDO010000076.1, from coordinate 7,453 downwards.
TACGGGATCGCGACGGTGACGATGCCCTCCAGCTGCTCGGCCCGGACGAGCGCGGGGTCGGGGTCGCGGTTGGCGTCCCCCTTGGTCCGGTAGGCCGCGCCGTCCTCCAGTCGCTCGACGGCCCGGTGAGTCGTCATCCGGTCGCCGCGCGCCGCGTCCTTGAACGAGATCACGGCTCCGCCACCGACCTCCTGCACGGTCGCCGACCTGGCGGCGACCACATCGCCCCGGCTGAGCGCCGGCTCCATCGAGCCCGAGACGATCACGGACGGGCTCCAGCCCCAGACCAGGGCGGCCAGGGGCATCACCAGCAGACTCGTGACCAGCGTGACGCTCGCGCAGCACGCGGCGACCCGGCAGACCTGCCACCAGCTCTCGGTCTCCTCCGGAGCGGTCCCCTCCGCTCCCCCGTTCTCCTCCCCCGGCGTCGATTCGCCATTCATTCCATACACCTTCCTGCCCTCCGGCCAACCCCGCCTCGTGGCGGCCGCCCCACTGGGAGGACGGGCGGCCGCCACGAGGGTGGAGCGTTACTTCACGACGTCGATCTCGGCACCGAGGCCGAACTTCAGGCCGGAGTTCGCGGCCTCGGCCGGGGCGTCGTCGTCCAGCTTCCAGTCCAGCGTGACGTCAGCCCGGTTCGTCGGGGCCTGCATCTGGTTCCGGTCGAGCTTCTGCCGCAGCAGCTCCACCCGGCGGCCCTCGTTCTCGCTCGCGTACCACTCGGCGAGGGTCATCTCCTTCTCCTCCTTGTGGTTGCCCTGCTTGACGCCGATCTTGAGGCGCAGGTGCTTGGCCAGCTCGGAGTGCGAGGGAATGATGACCGGCTGGCCCTGGCCCTTGGTGACGGCGATGTCCTTGAGGATCACCTGTCCCCAGCTCTCCTTGCCCTCCGCCTTGCCGGGCTCGTAGGTGTAGGTCACCTTGGCCGTGCCGGTTGCACCGGGCATCAGGCTCTTGGCGCCGGTCAGGTCGACCACGGCGTCGGTGCCCTTGTCGCTGCCGACCTTGGACTTGGTCCACGAACCGGACTCGATGACGTTGTTGTTGTTCCAGGCCGAGGCCGTGACCGTGGCGTGGGTGGCGGCGAGCACCATCGCGCCGGCGCCGAGGACACCGACCGGCACGGCCACCAGCTTCGTCCAGCGCTTGGCGGTCTCGGTGCGCCGCTTGTCCATGCTCATTGAATTGATCTCCGGTTTTCGGAATTCCGCGCCCGGCCGGACCGACCGGGCGCCCGTTGATCAAATCCCGGCCGGGCGAATCCAAAGTTGACCGGAACGGCAGCGAAAGTGGCATTCCCCGGTGCTACGGTCCATTTGTACCGAATCGACCAGGAATCGTTTCGCCTCGTATTTCATTCGGGGCGCGACGCCACCGCTCCACGATCCGAAAGGCTCTTCTCCCCTCCGATGGAACTGATCGTCGATGATCAGGCACCGATCCACGTGTCGGGCCACGCGAACGAGCCGGCCGGTACGGCGCTCGCCGCTCAGGAGGCCGTCCGGCTGGCGCTCGACTGCGAGCAGCTGGGGTGGGACGGCTACTGGGCGGCCGCCGGCCCCGACACGACCGGCCACGGGTACGTGCTCGCCGCCATGGCCTCCGCCGCCGCCGCCATCACCGCGTCGATCCGGGTGGGATCCGGCCTGGTGCTGCCCGCGGACGGCGGCCCGGTCCGCGGCGTCGCCGGCTTCATGTCGCTCGCGCACCTGCACCCGCGGCGAACCGACCTGATCGTCACACCGGACCCCGACACCATGCACGGCCCTCATGCCCCGAGTCCGCGGCTCGCCGCGCTCCTCGCCGCCCTCCGCTACGAGGAGACCCCGGATGCCTCCTCGCCACCGCCCGGGACGACGCCGAGGATCTGGCTGACCGGACGGCACACCGAGGACGCCATCGCTGCGGCCACGTACGGGCTGCCGTTCTGCCTCCGACTCCCCGCCGATCGACTGCCGCACCCCGAGCCGCTCGACTATTACCGGATGTTCTGTGAGACGGAGAGCGACCCCGAGGCGCAGCGCGTCGCCCTCGCCCTGCGGATCGCGTGCGCCGAGAAGCCCGACGACGCCGCGGCCATGCGGGCCCTGCTGGCCTGGTCGGAACCGGCGGAGCCGCACCCCTCGCGCCCTGCTCCCCCATCCTCGGCCCGGCCCCGGACCCTGGTCGGCACCCCGGACCAGATCCGGCCGGAGCTGAACCGGCTGCTCGACCTGTACCGGCCCGACGCCCTGGCCGTCTCCACGCCCTGCCCGGACTACCGGCTGCGCACCCAGTCGTACGCCCTCGTCCAGGAATTGATCACCCGTCGGCGCCCCTTCCCCTGAGGGGCCCACCACCAGACGAAGGCGCCCGGCCGGGAGAACCCCGGCCGGGCGCTTTCGCGAGCCCGTGGCCCGAGCGACCGGCCTCAGACGACGAGGTCGGCGTAGATGATGATGTTGTCGGTGCGGTGACCGTCCTCGATCCCGCCGCCGCAGGTCAGCAGGCGCAGCTCGGCGTGGTCGGTCGAGCTGTAGACCTTCTCGGTCGGGAAGTCCTTCTTGGGCACGCCCTGGACCTCCCGGATCCGGAACTTCGCGGTCGTGCCGTCCTCACGCGGGACCTCGATGACGTCGGCCGCCTTGATCTTCCCGACGTCCTTCATCAGGGCCGGGCCGTGTTTGGTGTCGAAGTGGGCGACCAGGACGGAGATCCCGACCTCGCCCGGGGTCACGCTCTCCGGCCACCAGCCCAGGCTGTCCGCGTCGGTGTCGGGGTCCGGGACACCGAGCTCGCCCGTGGCGTCGAGCTTGAGGTCGACCATCTTCTTGGCGTCGATGCCCGCCGTGTCGATCCTCATCCCGGTCGGGCGGGCCTTCGGCAGCGCCTGCACGGGCTCGGGGGCCGGGGCGGCCGAACTGGTGCCGACCTGGGGATCCGGGGGAAGGTCCGCGGCACCGCCGCAGGCGGCCGTGGTGCCGAGGGCGACGAAGCCGACGGCCGCGGCGGCGAGGAGCCTGATCCGGTGGCGGGAACGGGCGCGGGTACTGGGAATCACGAGCTGCTCCGGGCAATGGGAACCCCGGTGGCCCACTCGCCGGGCGAGTGGGCCACCGGGGCGGAGGGAACGGGGATCAGGCCTGGCCGCGGCGGCGCAGGACCAGGGCGAGGCCCGCGGCACCGGCGCCGGCCAGGCCGACACCCGCCGCGAGCACCCCGGTACCGGCGTCGACGGACTCGGCGCCCGCCTTCACGGCGCCCTTGGGAACGACCGGCAGAGAGGTCTGGCCCTTGGACTTCTCACCGGCGGACGCCTGGCTCGCGGGCCGGCCGCCGTCGGACGACTGACCGTTGGACGGCGCGCCACCCGCAGGCTGCCCCTTGGGCTGCTCACCGGCGGGCGCCTGGTTCGCGGGCTTGCCGCCGTCGGACGACTGACCATTGGACGGTGCGCCACCGCCGGGCTGCCCGGTGGGCTGCTGCCCACCGGACGGCGAGGTCGGCTTGGGCGTACCGGGCTGGTCGCCGGCGTCCTTGGTCGCGGTCACCTTGCCGTCGCCCGACAGGGTGAAGGTGTGACCGTTGTGCTTGCCGGTGACGGGCTTGGCGCCCTTGTCCACCTTCAGCGTCAGCAGCGACCCGCTGAGGGCGATGCGGATGTCCGCCTCGTAGCCCTTCTCCACACCCGCCGCGGAGGCGACCTTGAAGACGTCCGCAATGTAGCCGTCGATCAGCTCCTGCGAACCGGCCGGCCGCCTCGCCACATCCGGCGCCTTGTCCTTGGTCGCGGTCACCTTGCCGTCGCCCGACAGGATGAAGGTGTGGCCATTGTGCTTACCGGTGACCGGCGCGGCGCCCTTGTCCACCTTCAGCGTCAGCAGCGGCCCACTGAGGGCGATGCGGATCTCCGCCGTATAGGTCCCCTTCTCTTCGGTGACGTCCGCGACGTAGCCGTCGAGCAGCTCCTGCGTCTTCAGCTTGTGCCCGTTCCCCGCCGGCCCGGGGACCGTCGGGGTCGCCGACCCGGTCGGCCACGGGTGCGGGTCCGCGCTCGGGGGCGCGGCCGGGGGGCCGGACGGCGTGTCGGCGAAGGCATTCGCGGCCGGGAGCGCCACGACGCCCACGATTCCTGCCACTACGGCTGCATGACGAAAACGATTACGCATTGCTTTCCCGAAACTCTTTCTTCCATCCGCCCAGCAATGGCGGTTCGCCGGCCAACGCTATGCCGAGAAATGGGAGTCCAACCGCCAATTGGCCACCGAATCAACCTTCACCGACGAAATACTTCACTTTCGTTCAACGCCGTCGACATCGAAAGCTGTCGATCTTTCGCCGCGCCTTGACGGCCGCCCGCCAGACACCCCGGAACACCCGGCCATCGTCACCGTGGGCCGGCCGTGCCGGCCGGTGCCCGTTCCCTCATCGCGATCGGGGAGTGGATAACGGACGCCCCGCAGTCGGCCCTGGAGGTCCTCGACTTCCCGGCCGAGCCGCTGACCGGTGTCCATCCCGTCCCTCACCCGGCGACCGTCCGGCGCCCGCTCCAGCGGCTGGACGGCGACGCTCTGGACGCTTGCGGACTCCACTCCACCGGAGTCCGCTTCGGAATGGACTCCGGTGGAGTCCGGTTCGCTCCTGCAGAAGAGTCCACAGGGCCCCTCCTACGGAGTCTTCTCCACTCCGCAGAGGACTCCATAGGAGGGGTCAACCGATCCCGCTACGCGCACTTGCGGATGGTCACCCGGCCGCCGTTCTTGGTCATCTCACTGGAGTGCGGCGCGAGACAGAGCCCCGTCCACTGGTTGGTGAAGGTGTAGGTACCGCTGATCTTGGTCGGGTTGACCGACCAGAGCTGGTTGCCCGAGTCCCAGCGGGTCTCGCAGCCCCACCACATGAGCTGGGTGTTCTGGCCGGGCGGGGTGCCGTTGTTGTAGGGGACTGTGAGGCAGTAGCCATTGTTGTTGCGGATGGTGAAATAGCCGTTGCTCGCCTTGACGGCGTTCCATTTCTGCGCGGCCCCGCCGTCGCAGGTACGCTGCACCACGAGCCCGCCGTTGGGGACGGTGGGGCCGATGGCCAGGCACTTGCCGCTCAGCAGGTTCTTGTAGGGAGCCTTGCCGCCGGCCGACCACATGTCGTAGGTCTTGGTGGCCGGCGGGTCCTGCCCGCAGATGTCCCTCAGCTCCGCGTCGGTCATCTTGCGGCTCTGATACAACCAGGCGAAGGACCGGCTGGTGTCCGGCACCCGGACGACCGCGTTCTTGACGAGCTCGTTCCTGTTGCCGTCGTAGCGGGCATCGATGTCGACGACCGCCTCGATCAGCGGCTCCCTGACCTCGATCCAGCCGACGCTGCCCAGGGGGACCGTGGCGGTGTGCGTGTGGGTGTCGCTGGTGCTCCAGGTCCAGCTCCAACCGAGCTTGGGCCCGACGGAGGCCTCCCAGTCACCGAACTTCTTCTTCCCGCCGATGTCGAGGCCGAAGGAGAAGCTGGTGGAGGAGCTCTTGGTTCCGGCGACGCTCACGCTGCCGCTACTGGTGCAGCCGTAGGCGATGGGGCTGTTCCCACCGCCGAGCTTGTCGGGCATGGTGGCCTCGCCCCATACTTGCTTGCTGCTTTTGAAGGTGAGGTAGCACTCGGGGTCCCAGTAGATGATGTCCCCGGCCTGCGTGGGCCTCGGGTCGGCGCAGTCCTCGGCTACCTGCGCGGGCGACTTGGCCGCCGCGAACGCCGTCGGGGTCAGCGGGAAGCAGCTCATTATCAAGGCGAGCAACACGATCGCCCTCTTCACGTTCTTCACGAGGCGTGAGCTTAGGGATCATGAATGGCCGCTGAGGGAACGCCGCATGTATCCCAGGGGCATTGCATGGTTGCGGTCTGTCCGGATTGATCACGTGAGGCCGAGGATTCGCAGGGGTCGGGTGTGGTCGCGGCCGGTGTGGCGGAGGGCAGCGGCGATGTTGGTGTGGCCGTTCTGGCGGAAGATGAGGATGGCGAGGTTGCGCAGGCCCGCCATGGTGCGGGGCAGGTGGCCGGTGCGGACTTTGGAGTCGTCCTCGCGGAAGGTCCGGTCTCGGACGTGGTGCAGGAGGTTCTCGATGCCCCAGTGGCCCCTGATCCAGGTGGCGAGCTGGACGGCGGTGGCGTCGTAGGTGTCCAGGCCAGTGATCAGGTAGACCCGTTCGATGGTGAGCTTCCCGGTCGAGCGGTCGCGGCGCCATCGGACGGTCTGGATCGCCTGGCGGGCGCCGGGATGGTCGAGGCGGACCGTCTTGCCGTCGACCGCGATCGCCCGCGGCACCGGCTTCGCCGATCGCTCGGACTCGCTCGGGTGTACTCCTCCGGCCTGTAGGAGTGCTCCGATGGCAGCGTCCGGAGCGTCGCCGTCCAGCCGCTGGAGCAGGCGCCGGACGGTCGCCGGGTGAGGGACGGGATGGACACCGGTGAGCGGCTCGGCCGGGAAGTCGAGGACCTCCAGGGCCGACTGCGGGGCGTCCGTTATCCACTCCCCGATCGCGATGAGGGAACGGGCACCGGCCGGCACGGCCGAAGCCGCCGCGCACAACAGGGGGAGCATCGGATACCGCCGCCCCCGCCGACTGCGTGGGTCGGGCACCCAGATACATCACATCACAAGACCGGCGGACCGGACCGATCTCGAACATGCACTGCCCCTGGCCACCCCCTTCGGCCTCGGCACTGGGCCGAAAGCGGGGAAACGGGGACGAAAAACCGATGACATCACGTCAGGTGATCGTTCTTTGGGCCCGGTCCGGGCTATTCCTGATCGCGCACGCGTGTGGACGCGTGATCGTGGGAGGACGGTACCGGGTGCGCGCGGTCAGGTCGGTGTTCGACGGTCGGGTCTCGACGGTGGTGCGGGGCGTGCTCGCCCTGCTCTGCCTGACGCCGGAGGGCGGGTTCGCCGTCGCCGCGCCGCTGCAACCGCAGCGGGCCGTCACGACCTTCGCCGAGCAGACCCGCGCCCAGGTCGCCTGCACGCCGACCGGCACCAACACCAACTGTGTCCGCTTCACCTACAGCGGCGGCGACCAGACCTTCACCGTGCCGGCCGGCGTGAGCAGCGTCTACGCCCGCGTGTTCGGTGCCGGTGGCGCGGGCACCCCCAGCGCCTACTACACCGGCCAGTACGGCGGCGGTGGCGGCGGATACACCACCGGAACGCTTGCCGTGACGCCGGGTCAGCAGCTGACCGTCACCTCCGGGCAGGGCGGCCGGCTCAACGGCACCAGCTCCACCTACGGCGGCGGCGGAGCCGGCGGCTCGGGTACCACCCTCGCCGCCGGCGGCAGCGGCGGCGGCCTGAGCGCCGTGTGGAACGGCGGCTACGGCACCAACCCGCTGCTGATCGCCGGCGGTGGCGGCGGGGCCTCGCCGGGTGCCGACGCCGGCGTCCCGGCGGCCGGCGGCGGCGGTGGCACCAACGGCGGCCAGGACGGCCAGC